>NZ_LQXP01000005.1:0-138999 GCF_003268405.1 Acinetobacter sp. CFCC 11171
GAATGAGCCGTCAGATTGCACCTGATCAAACCATAGCGCTCTACCGCTACATAGGTGCGTAAATTAAAGTGCGGTGAAATTCTCTGTTCTGGATGTGCAGGAATACGGTTGCAATGACCATGTTCACCAAAGCGTAAGCCATGATATCGGCAGACCACGCCTTGACCATCATTCTTGCCTAAACTGAGAGGCACGCCGCGGTGAGGGCACGCATCTTTAGCTACAATCAGTTCATCTCCCATTTTATAAATGACGAGCGGCATATCTAAAAGCATGGTGCCATAAGGCTGTTCTGTAATGTCTCGAGCGAGTGCAATCGGATACCAATATTCTGCAAGTAAGTGCCAGTCATGTTCATCAAAAGTCATATGCACAGGCAAGTCTGGATTAAATGTCGCATTGGCTTTACTGGTCATTTTAGGCTTTTTTTTTTATGTAAACTTGCATATTGAGCGGACTAAAAATGTAATGAAATTTCAATTATTGGAATATGAGGAAATAAAAAATCGAACATGCAAATGTGTATCATTCAGAAAAAGAGGAGAATTTGAAAAAAGAAAATAAGACAAAATATGACAGTGATATGAATTCTTACGAATATCAAAGTAGAAATATATAAGACCAATACTTTGATAAATTTCATTACGTATTGAAAAATAAAGAATTATATTTAAATCAATGTGCAATCATCAATTATCATAAAAGCGTCATAAAGATGTAACCTAACTGTCATACTCTAAAATCAAAATGCAGATATCGAAAAAGTACAAGACTTTAAAAACAAAAGTGGCGTACTCCAATAAATGCATCAATTAAGAGAGATGAGAATGCGCTTAAATCATATCGCACTTGCTATGGTACTCACTACTGGGGCAACAGTCGCTACAACTGCAAATGCAGCTCGTGACACGATCCAAATTGCTGGTTCTTCAACTGTACTGCCTTATGCAAGTATTGTTGCAGAAGAGTTTGGTAATACATTCCCACAATTTAAAGCACCTGTCGTAGGTTCAGGCGGTACTTCAGGTGGTTTGAAACAATTTTGTAATGGTGTAGGCGATAACACAATTGACGTTGCAAATGCATCTCGTAAAATTAAAGGTACTGAATTGGCTGCATGTAAAAAAGCAGGCGTTAACCAAATCTTAGAAATTAAAGTTGGATATGACGGTATCGTATTTGCTTCAAATGCGAAAAAAGCGGCATTCAAACTTCGCCCACAGCACGTATTTGCTGCACTTGCTGCTGAATTACCATCAAAAGGTAAATTGGTTCCAAACCCATACACACGTTGGAATCAAATCGACCCAACTTTACCAAACGAAGCAATCACTTTAGTTATTCCTGCATCAAACCATGGTACACGTGAAGTGTTCCAAGAAAAAATGGTGGATGCTGGCTGTGAAACTTACCAAGCATTTGCGAAGCTAGATAAAGATGCAAAGAAAAAGGCATGTTCTACATTCCGTAAAGATGGCCGTGTAATTGAAATTGCTGGTGACTATACAGAGACATTGGCACGCTTAAAAACTTCACCTAACGCTGTAGGTGTATTCGGTTTAGGTTTCTATGATCAAAACCGTGACAAATTACGTGTAGCGACAGTAAACAATGTTGCGCCATCTGAGAAAACAATTCTGAATGGTTCTTACCCTGTATCACGTCCATTGTTCTTCTACGTGAAAGGTGAGCATCTTAAATCAATCAAAGGCTTGAAAGAATTTACAGAATTCTTTGTAAGCAAAAAAGTATCTGGTAAAGGTTCTAAGCTTGAAAAAGCAGGTCTGATTTCAATGTCTGACAAAGAACGTGCTGCGGTACTTGCAAACTTCAAAGCGGGTAAGGCTGTTAAATAAAAGTATGGAATTAGCCAATGGCAGGGTCGACCTGCCATTGGTTTTTTTGCAAAGAAACAGTTTTTTCAAAATGTGTCATTGAAGAAACAGTGGAGATTACATGAATCTGCTCCTCATTGGTGTGTTACTGGCGATTATTGCCATTGCCTATCAAGTTGGCTTAACCAAGAGTCGTAAACTTGCAGGTAAAGGGAATAACTCAGCAATGCTGCATTCTCGACCGGGCTATTATGGTGTTTTGGTCGCTTTATGGTGTGGGATTCCCGCTTTTTTAATCTTGATTGTTTGGAATTTAGTTGAACCAAGTATTTTTCAACACGTTATTTTAAATAATGTCCCAGAAAATATTCGTTTAGGTTTAGATCCTGCAAGCACAAGCGTAATGGTTGACCGCGTTCAAGCGATTGCTTCTGGTTTTGGAGTAAGTGATACGCCAGCTGCATATGAACTTGCAGCAGCAGAACAGTTAAAGAAAATTGAAAGCATCGGCTCATATGCAAAATTGGCCGTTGTGATTTGTGCGGCATTGATTGGTTTAGTCCTGGCTAAACGCCGCATCGCAGAAAAATATCGTGCACGTAACCAAGTCGAAAAAGTTATTAATATCGCATTGGCATTATGTTCCGGTGTCGCCATCCTGACAACAGTTGGCATTGTGATGTCGATGTTTAGTGAAGCCATGCGTTTCTTTAGTTTTGTCAGTCCACTCGATTTCTTCTTGGGCACTGAATGGAACCCAGGTTTTAGTACATCAGGGAATGCCGAAGGTAGTTATGGTTTGCTGCCACTCCTTTGGGGCACACTCATGGTTAGTGGTATTGCACTACTGGTTGCTGTTCCAGTTGGTCTGATGATTGCAATTTATTTGGCTGAATATGCAAAGCCAAGTTTCCGTGCTTGGGCAAAACCTGCCATAGAAGTTCTCGCAGGTATTCCAACCATCGTTTACGGTGTATTTGCCTTAATGATTATTGGACCCTTTGCAAAACAGCTTGGCGCATATATTGGACTCGATATTAATGCAACCAGTGCTCTAACAGCAGGCTTTGTGATGGGGATTATGATTATCCCATTCGTTTCATCATTATCTGATGACATCATTACTCAAGTTCCTCGCGCGCTTCGTGACGGTTCACTCGGTTTGGGTGCAACAAAATCAGAAACGATTCGCCAAGTAGTGATACCTGCAGCTTTGCCGGGCATTATCGGTGCATTCTTATTGGCAGCATCTCGTGCAATTGGTGAAACCATGATTGTGGTACTTGCAGCAGGGAACAGTCCTTTACTACACATTAATCCGCTCGAAGCAGTGTCTACAGTCACCATTACCATCGTAAACCAATTAACAGGTGATACAGACTTTGCGAGTCCTCAAGCATTGGTTGCTTTTGCACTCGGTTTAACACTGTTTGTGATTACCTTAGGGCTGAATATTGTTGCACTGTACATTGTGCGTAAATACCGTGAGCAATACGAATGAGTACGACGAATACATCAAACATGGATCAAAAATTTGATTCACATGCAGCCGCTGAGCTTCGTGAAAAACGTAAGAAAATCATTGAAAACTCTTTGGCGAAAAGACATCGTAAAGAAAAGACCTTCCGTGTCTTGGGCTTTAGTGCAGTAGTGACTGGTTTATTTTTCGTCGTGCTATTGTTTGGTAGTATTTTAGCCAAAGGTTTACCTGCATTTTGGCAAAGCTCAATGACGGTACCTGTATTTTTTGATCCAAACATTGTCAAAGTTGGTGCGAAACCAATTCAAAAAGAAGGTGAATCACCTGCACAGTTCCAAGAGCGTTACATTGCTTGGCAAACTGACATGGGCATGGTGGATTGGGATGCGCTCATCGTAAATGGCATCATAGCAAAAGATCCAGCGATTGCCTCACAACGTGATGATCTCAACAGTTTATATACAAGTTCAGAAGCTTATCGCTTACGTGACATGGTAATGGCAGATCCGTCATTGATTGGTCAAAAACAAGATTTTAAAATCCTTGCAGATGCTAATGTCGATGTCTGGTTGGCTGGTAATATTGACCGCAGCTTGCCTGATGAACAGCAACAATTGAGCCCAGAAGTACGCCAACTTGCAGATAAACTTAAAGCTGATGGTGTTATTACTAACTCATTTAATACTGAAATATTTAAGAATCCAGACTCTCGTAGCTCACCTGCAACTTCAGGTTTAGCTGGGGCGTTTATGGGGTCGTTATTTATGATGCTGATCGTGATCATTATTTCGATTCCAATTGGTGTAGCATCCGCAATTTACTTAGAAGAATTTGCACCTAAAAACTGGATTACCGATGTTGTCGAAGTCAATATTAACAACTTAGCAGCGGTTCCTTCGATTGTCTTTGGTTTGCTTGGTGCAGCGATCTTTATTGGTTGGATGCATATGCCGCTTTCGGCTCCTGTGGTTGGTGGTTTAGTCTTAAGTTTGATGACTTTGCCAACGGTCATTATTACCACACGTGCTTCACTAAAAGCTGTTCCTCCATCGATCCGTCAAGCCGCTTTAGGTTTGGGTGCATCACGTTTACAAACTGTATTTCACCACGTCTTGCCACTCGCATTACCAGGTATCTTAACCGGTGCAATTATTGGTGTTGCGCAAGCCCTAGGAGAAACTGCTCCATTATTATTGATTGGTATGAGTGCCTTTGTGGCAAGTGTACCAGCCACTCCTTTAGATCAATCCACTGCATTACCTGTACAAATTTTCCTTTGGCAAGGTAACGAACTACGTAACTTCTTTGAAGGGCGTACCGCAGCAGCAATCATTGTACTTCTTGCTCTCATGATCGGCTTAAACAGTTTAGCCATCTGGTTACGTAAGAAATTTGAAGTACGCTGGTAATTGAGGGCATTATATGAATAGCGTCGTTACAACAGAAAAGAATTCCTTAGATCAGGATAAGTCCGTGAATCCAGAACAAACACAATTTACCTCTGCTCAGGGCAGCCAAAAAAAAACCAATACTGCGTTTGTGTCACAATTCGATACGCAATCTAGCGCGAAAAAAGATGCGAAATCGAGCAATGTGAAAATCAGTACCAATGATGTGCATGTGTACTATGGCGAATCTGAAGCGATCAAAGGCATTGATCTGAACATTTATGAAAATGAAGTTATCGCCTTTATTGGACCGTCTGGTTGTGGTAAGTCAACTTTCCTGCGTACGCTCAACCGTATGAATGACACGATTGATTCTTGTCGTGTGACAGGACAAGTGCTCATGGATAATCAAGACATCTATGATCCAAATCTTGATGTGGTATTACTGCGTGCGCAAGTTGGCATGGTATTCCAAAAACCAAACCCATTTCCAAAGTCAATTTTTGACAATGTCGCTTATGGTCCTAAACTGCATGGATTGGCGCGTGATAAATACGACATGGAGGAAATAGTTGAAAATAGCCTGCGTAAAGCGGGGCTTTGGGATGAAGTGAAAGACCGTTTAAACCAACCGGGTACGGGGCTTTCAGGTGGTCAGCAGCAACGTCTATGTATTGCGCGAACCATTGCGGTCAGTCCTGAAGTGATTTTGATGGATGAACCTTGTTCAGCACTCGATCCGATTGCAACTGCAAAAGTAGAAGAACTCATCACTGAACTTTCAGCGCAATATACCATTGCGATTGTGACGCACTCGATGCAACAAGCAGCACGTGTATCTGACCGTACCGCATATTTCCATTTGGGTGATTTGATTGAAGTGAATTCCACTGAAAAAGTCTTTACTCAACCGGATCATCAATTGACTGAAGCGTATATTACCGGGCGTTTTGGTTAATCTAATCGGTTTAAAAATAGAGCCGAAAGGCTCTTTTTTTATGAAGTCAATAATTAGGTCAAAAAGTCTTGATAAAAATAAAATGCTCAATTTGGCTCAATGAGAATTATTTTCAAAAAATAGATTGAATTTTTGTGATGCAACCCACATGTTATACAACATAAATATGAATTAAATGAGTTTCAATTTTATGCTATTTCATAATCCCAAGTTGCCTGCGGAAATTCGTGTAAGCCATTTAAATGCACGTATTAATGAACAACGAAAAAAAATTGCGCAAACCACTGCATCTAAACTTGAGCTGCTGCAACTAAGCCAACAATTATCAAAAGAAGCGCGCGCACGTAAAAAGAATAACCAAAAAATTTATGTTATCGATTTTAATGGTGATACCGCTGCATCTGCGGTGACAAGCCTGCGTGAAGAAATTACCCTAATCTTAGCGACAGCAAAAGCTGGGCGCGACCGCGTAGTTTTACGTTTAGAAAGTCCAGGCGGGATGGTGCATGGCTATGGTCTGGCTGCAGCACAATTGGTACGTTTACGTGATGCTGGATTTAACTTAACCATTTGTGTGGACAAAGTTGCTGCAAGTGGTGGCTATATGATGGCCTGCATTGCAAATGAAATTGTTTCAGCTCCATTTGCAGTTGTGGGATCGATTGGCGTGGTTGCACAAGTGCCAAACTTTAACCGTTTATTGAAAGAAAAACATATCGATTTTGAACTGTATACAGCAGGTCAGTTCAAACGTACCGTCACGATGTTTGGTGAAAATACGGCTGAAGGTAAAGCCAAATTTGAAGAAGAGTTGCAGCAAACCCATAACTTGTTTAAACACTTTGTTGAAAAATACCGTCCTCAGCTTAATGTCGATAAAGTTGCAACAGGTGAGCATTGGTATGGGCAAGATGCCATTGATCTTAATCTAGTCGATAAACTGCAAACGTCAGATGAATATCTATTAAGTCTCATGCCACAACATGATGTATATATGATTGAAACCCGCAAAAAGCCAACCCTTGGTGAGAAGTTGGGCTTACAGGCAGCACAAATTGCGGACTCATTGGTGCCTGCTGTCATGTCTAAAGTAATGGAGTCATTGAGTAAAGCCAATTCGAGTCTCGTACAGTTGCGTGATCCAAAGCTTTAATTCTTTAAGTTTAAAAGCCAATCCAAAGATTGGCTTTTAATGGTTGGGTTTCTCAAATAAAGGGCTTTAAAACTGAAATCTGTATTTAATTTTCGTTTGATATTATTATTTTTTATCCTTACTTCTTTTTTAGTTTTTAACTATATTTCTAATAATCCGCAGTCTGAGGAAATTAAAATAACGGATAGCCAACACCCAATAAATTTAGAATTGAAGCAAAAGGCCCAAGAAATTTTTGGCAATATTCTAATATTGGAAGGAAGTTATAGTTCTTACTCCTCGCATGATGTACTTTATAGTATCCATTATAAAGATTTCAGTATCGCTGATTTTTTAATTTATCATGATGAAATTTTGAAGAAAAACGAATGGGTTTTTCTGAAAAAAATGGCCCAGTCATATATTTATTGTCAAAATCGTCGCCAGTTAGAGATTATTCCCCCGAAGATATTAATTAAAAATGTAGATAATGAAGAGGGGGATATCATTAGACAATTGGATGAAGAATGGAATATTAATTTTTATCATTCAAGAAATAGCCATTTTAGTCAGTGTTCGAAACATGATAATTCTCATGAATGAAATAAATAATACGGTTCTTTTTTGTTTAATTATAATGTGTGAATAATTATTCTGGGACTGGAAGAGTGCTCCTAGTAAAATAGCATTTTAGGTAGTTAGAAGCTTAACTTTTAGCATATGTTGTCTTTTTAAACCCTATATTTTTATGAGTCTAGAAGATCACCCAATACTTAGTAATACGAATCAACTCATATATTACATTGGCTTTTTTTATGCCAAAATTACTCAATAAATAATTATATATTAGGGTTTGTCTGTTTAGCACCAATTTGATAAGGTACTTAACTAATTATTTATTAGATGTTTATTACATAATAACACTGAGGGCGAAATGATAAAAATTGTCGTGATATCAAAGAAAGATCAAACGATTTTAAAAGAAACTCAGGCCACAAAAATACAAATATCTCAACCGTCCGTTATTCAGTTAGAACTTAAGCCAGCCGATATTCAGTCGATCCATCGGGTCGGAAATCAATGTGTGATTACCCTGAAAAATGGTCAAAAGATCGTGATTGATCATTTTTATACAGATAACTTTGGCTCTGATAATTCTTTGGTTTTACTTAGTGGGCCACAGCAATTTGAGCTAGTCGAAATGGATGTCGATGGCAAAACGGTGAGCTATCGTTCTGTGAATGAGTTTGCGCAGCCTTTATCTGCATCGACACAGTTAAATCAGGTGACAACGCCTGCTCAAGCTACGGAAGTTGCAAGTGAAGATGATGGTTCACCATCACTACTTAAGGCAGGATTGGCGATCTTGGGTGCAGAAGCGGTATATCTATTGGCATTTGACAAAGAAGATGATAAATCCTCTAGCAATGACAAAACAGCACCAAGTACGCCAACTGGAAGTTTTGATAGTGATGGAAAAGTCGTGTCCGGCAAGGCGGAAGCTGGTGCAACGGTTTATATCGTAGATGCGAAAGGCAATACGATTGGTCAATCTAAAGCAGATGCCGATGGCAACTATAAAATTACTTTGGATGTCGCGATTACAGACGGCAATCGCGTAATTTTGTACGCGAAAGACAAGGCGGGAAATAGTTCACAATCGACGATATTGACGGGTAGTAAAGATACAATTTCGCCGGACGCGGCAAATGCACAAGTGGATGAAAGCGGTAAGTTTGTCTCTGGTTTTGCCGAAGCGGGTGCAAAAGTTTATGTTTATGCTGCAGATGGCACAACGCTTTTAGGTGGGCCTGTGACTGCGGCAAGTGATGGCAATTTCTCCATTGCATTAAGTAATACTTTACAAGCAGGTGAGACGGCTAAAGTCATTGTAGAAGATAAAGCCGGCAACAAATCTGAAGTGCAGTCAGTTGAGATGGGCAAAGATACGCTTCGACCTGATCAACCTAAGATTGAAGTGAATAAAGCCGGAACTGAACTGGTTGGTACGGCTGAAGCTAACAGCACCATTCAAATATTAGACGCAAATTCACAAGTCATCGCCACCACTACAGTAGATGCCAATGGTCAATTTAAACTGACATTGTCCCCAGTACTGTCGGATAGTAATAAGACAACTATTATTGTGGTTGATGCAGCAGGGAATCAATCGTTACCTTTAAATGTCACTGCTGGAACGGATAATACGGCACCCGTTGCACCAACAGCAATAATCAATACAGATGGTACAGAAGTGTCGGGAAGCGCTGAAATTGGTGCCAAAATTACCATTAAAAACAGTGCAGGAAATACGCTTGGTACTGCAACTGTAGGTGACGATGGTCGCTATACGGTGAAATTAAGCAGCGCAGTAACAGATAATAATGTTGTCCAAGTGACTGCGACAGATGCCGCTGGCAATAGCTCAAAGAGCACGCAAGTGATTGGTACAAAGGACACCATTGCGCCATCCGCGCCGACATTGACGACTGTGTATGATGATCGCGAGACGACAAAGCTCACCATTAAACAGGGGGAGAGCACTCAAGATTCAACCCCAAGTTTTGAAGGCAAAGGTGAGGCAAATGCCACGATCACCATTTATAAAAATGGCGTCGCAGTGGCAACGGTCAAAGCAGATACCAGTGGGAAATGGTTGTATACACCAGAGTCTGATTTAGCCGCAGGCAAGTACAGTTATAGTTTTACCCAAACGGATGCGGCTGGAAATACCAGTGCCAAAAGCTCAGCATTTGATTTTACCGTTGAAGCGATGACAGTTGCCAAAGCGAGTTTATTCTTGATGTCAGAAGAGCAGGCTTCGGATGAATTACATGATCAAGCATCAATGTTAACAGATGATAATAGTGTGTTCAATGTACTTGCACAGCACAGTGTTTCGAGCTTTGGCTTAAACGAAACAAGCTCTTTTATTTCTGATGATCAAATCAATTTGAACGGCTTATTGAGCAATCCTGAACCCAACAATGCTCTTGATGTAATATCAGATGATTCATCTTATTTAAATGCGTCCATCAATCCTGTATCGGGTGGGACAGCAGTTTCGAATGCAGCGTTCCAAACAGCATGGGGCACATTAGATCCGTTAGATCAATCCTTAAATGTGCTACCACTCTATTAATTATTAATACATCCATTCATGAATATAGCGATAAAAAAGCACTCGGATGAGTGCTTTTTTATTTAAGATTTTTTCAGATTGAAATATAAAAGGCCGCCAGTGATCATCGCACCAAATGTTGCAAGCAGCATATCTTTATGCGCATCCCAAATATCACCTTGTTGCCCATTGTAATTTTCAGCGTCCTCTGGTGATAAGCCAATGGCAATCAGCCATTCGATCCATTCATAAAATAAACTGGTCGCCATGACGAATTGTACGACCAATACAAAGAGTGTTCCGGCTTTTAACTGCGGTAGCCAGATTTGAAATATGCGATAAAAGAACGGGTAGAGCAGCAATCCATAGGCAAGATGTACAAGCCGATCATACATGTTCCGACTCCATCCCATGCTTTGATCAAGGTTGAAACCGAGGAGAGCTTGTGTCCATTCAGAATAGGGTACATAAGAATATAAATAATGGGCACCAATGACATGAATCAGTAAAAAGCCAAGATACAGACAAACTGTTCTGAAAGTTAGCCCTAATTTATAGAGGAAAACGAGCAACACGATCAGCATAAACGCTGTGCCGATTTGATGGAGGATATACGCTTCCATTTCTAAAGGTTGGATACTGGCGATCACAATGGCAAGAGTTAATAATGCAAAAGCTAAGATGTGCTTAAGTTTTAATTTGAAATCAATCATGAAAAGGCAAAGCTCAAAATTTTTATCGGTGTGCAGTGGTTATAATTCGCGGCAAGTATAGCCATAATGCGATGAAAAGTGTTAGTTAGACGGCGCTAGAATTTGTGCATTATTTTTTCAAATGTCTTTAGTTTGCGGCTGGGGATAAGTATTTTTAAAAAGATTGTATTAAACTCAGATGAATATCGAAGTTTATATATTTGGACGTGACTATGGCTGTTGTTGAGGCATTTATTGCGACTCAAAATTGTTATTTTAACTATGAGTTTGAAGAACTTAATTTAACAGATGATTTTCCAGAAGAGCTCTCTGTGTCTTTGCGCGGCATGATGTTTCGCCATGAGATTCAATATTCCGATGCCACATATTATGTTTATTATTCAGATGTTTTAACAGGCTGCGAATTACAACGGATGAAAGATGATTGGGCGAAATATTGCCCTGCAGAATAAAATTACGTCTAAATTTTCTATCTCCTTGCGGAGCATGCTCTTCATCCCAAAGGGAGTAGGAGTATATAGGTGGAAACAAAAAACGAGGCATGATGCCTCGTTTTTTTGATCTATCTAAAATTAGATTTTAGAAATAAGATCTTTAATGTTTGCTGCTTGAGTTGATGCATTACCTGTATATGTTGCAGGTGTCATTTCAGCAAGACGTGCACGGTCAGCAGCTGGAACAGCTTCTAATTCGTTACCATTTACGAAATCAACCATCATTTCGCGAGTCATTGCTTGACCACGAGTGAGGGCTTTAAGTTTTTCGTATGGTTTTTCAACTGCATAACGACGCATAACAGTTTGAATTGGTTCTGCAAGTACTTCTTGCGCATGGTCTAGGTCTTCTAGAATACGTTGAGCATTCAATTCAAGTTTACCAATACCTTTAGAGCAAGCTTCAAATGCAATCAAGCTTTGTGCAAAACCAACCCCCATGTTACGAAGAACAGTAGAGTCAGTTAAGTCACGCTGCCAACGAGATACAGGAAGTTTTTCGCCTAAATGCGCAAGTACTGCATTTGCAATACCTAAGTTACCTTCAGAGTTTTCGAAGTCAATTGGGTTTACTTTATGCGGCATCGTTGAAGAACCAACTTCGCCTTCTTTCAAACGTTGTTTGAAGAAACCAAGTGAGATATAGCCCCAAACGTCACGGTTAAAGTCGATCAAAATCGTATTGAAACGACGTAGCGCATCAAAAAGTTCCGCCATGTAGTCATGTGGTTCGATTTGAGTGGTGTACGGGTTAAATTTTAAGCCTAAAGATTCAACAAATGCTTGTGAATGCGCAGGCCAGTTAATTTCAGGGTAAGCAGAGTAGTGCGCGTTGTAGTTACCTACTGCACCATTGATTTTACCAAGTAATTCAACTTGTTTGAATTGTTTGATTTGACGTGCAAGGCGGTAAGCCACGTTCGCCATTTCTTTACCCAAAGTTGTTGGGCTTGCAGTTTGACCATGTGTACGAGACAACATTGGTTGTTCAGCGTGTTGTTCAGCCAAAGCAACAATTGAATCGATGATTTGCTGCATTGCTGCAACTAAAACTTCACGGCCATTTTTAAGCATTAAAGCATGAGACAAGTTGTTGATGTCTTCTGATGTACATGCAAAGTGAATGAATTCGCCTGCATTTTTAAGCTCATCGATATGTGCGATTTGCTCTTTTAAGAAGTACTCAACTGCTTTTACGTCATGGTTTGTTGTACGTTCAATTTCTTTAATGCGGTTTGCATTGTCTTCAGAGAAGTTCGCAACAATTGCATCAAGCGCAGCGTTAGTTTCAGCACTGAACGCTGGAACTTCAGTTATTTCAGGACGGTTTGCAAGCGCTTGTAACCAACGCACTTCAACAGTCACACGAGCATGGATTAAACCAAACTCAGAGAGGAAGGGACGTAGAGCATCACATTTGCTTGCGTAACGTCCATCTAATGGAGAAAGTGCGGTTAAAGCGTTCATAGCGATTCCTTAAATTTTGGAATTAAACGTAAAACAAAAAGCCCGTACTGCATCAGTTAAACCACCTGATACTGTAAACGGGCAAGATCTTGAATATCTTGTAGTAGCTTGCGCTTACTGAAAATCATACCCCATGAGCTACCACCGAGCTGACGCCATAAATGTGCCATTTGTAAGCCGGTAAATAAGGTGGCGCGAATGCGATTGGTATGAGAGGTGTCTTTAAATGCTTCGGCATTACCACGAACCATAATACGTGGATTAATTTGGCCAGCAGTTTCAATATAGGTTTGCGCTAAATTGGCAATGATACTTGGATGTAAATAATTATTATCGAAAAAGGAAAGCTGTCTTAGAATTTTTTGTTGGGATTGTTTGATGATTTCGACAAATTTAGGATTGCTATAGACTTTCTTTTCTAACTGCAATAATGCCATCGCATACGTCATGGGCAGCTTGGTATTGGCAAGTTTAGGCAATCTAGATTTTGGGGAAGTGTTAAATGGCTGGGTAATGCTGCTTTCTAAAGTTTTTAAACCGAGAGAAATATCCGCCAATTTATCAAAAAAATCGAGCGTTTGATTGGACTGATTGGATTTAGGGCGGATATTCAAACTGGCTTTGATGAGATGTTCAAAATAAAAATTACCGCTTTCACCAATACTTTGCGTACCCGTCAATGCGGTCATATGGGTTAGCTGCGTCGCTTGAAAAACAGCAGCTAACGCCAATGCGCGATTTTGGCGAGTATTCAGAGTTTGAGGCTGTTGAAACGGTAACTCTGTCATCCGAAACAATCCTTATGAAATAAAATCCGGTTTAGGGGCATTGGTATGATGAATCACACCACCACCTAAACAAACTTCACCGGTGTAGAACACCACACTTTGACCCGGTGTAACAGCACGTTGTGGCTCATCGAATTCGACACGCACACCATTTGGCGCTGTAGAGTCTTTAAATAATGTACAGTCTTGGTCAGGCTGACGATAACGAGTTTTCGCTGTGCAGCGGAAACCTGATTCAGGAATCTCTTGTTCACCAGCCACCCAATCAATCGCTTCAGACCATAAAATGGTGCTTTGCATGAGTGGATGTTCATGACCTTGACCAACGACTAGGCGGTTACCCTCAATGTCTTTGTGAAGTACAAACCAAGCGCCTTCTTCAGCACCTTTTAGACCACCAAGACCGATGCCACCACGTTGGCCGAGCGTATAGTACATTAAGCCGTGATGTTCACCAACCTCTTTACCCGTGTCTAAGACGATTTTTCCGGGTTGAGCAGGTAAATATTGCTTTAAGAAGTCATTAAATCGACGTTCGCCAATAAAACAAATTCCTGTTGAATCTTTTTTCTTCGCGGTGATTAGACCTAATTCTTCAGCGATTTTACGTACTTGTGGTTTTTCAATTTCACCCACAGGGAACAAGGTCTTGTTAATTTCACGACCATGCACTGCATGTAGGAAATAGGTTTGGTCTTTATTTTGATCTACGCCACGCAGTAGAGGGGCATACTCTTCACCACGTGAATTTTTTAGTGTTTCACCACGGCGGCAATAATGGCCTGTCGCAATAAAGTCAGCACCTAAGTTCACAGCATGGTCTAGAAATGCACGGAATTTAATTTCTTTATTGCAGAGAATATCTGGGTTTGGTGTACGACCTGCGGCATATTCTTCTAAGAAATGCTCAAAGACACGGTCCCAATATTCCATTGCAAAGTTTGCAGTATGAAGTTTGATACCAATTTTGTCACAAACGGCTTGAGCATCGGCAAGATCTTCCATTGCCGTACAGTATTCCGTGCCGTCATCTTCTTCCCAGTTTTTCATGAAAAGACCTTCAACTTGATAACCTTGTTGAAGTAAAAGTGCTGCAGATACAGAAGAATCTACACCACCAGACATACCGACGATGACACGTTGTTGCATAGGATTAAGCATCCAAATTTGAAATTAAGGGAGAATTTTGATGCTCGTAAATGAGCGATAAAGGAAATTTTTGACCTGAAAGAGCATCTTGCACAGCTTTGATGACTAATGGACTGCGCGCACGGGCAGACTCAGTGAGTTCATCAAGCGTCATCCATACTGCACCGACAATACCTGTGTCTAACTGTGCATCGGAATGGTACTGAATGTCTTTAGCTAAGAAACAGAAACGGAAATAAGTACGATCAGGGAACATCGGGGGAGTATAAGTATACATGCCTAGAAAGTTCGTGATTTCTACATCATGACCTGTTTCTTCCATGGTTTCTCGAATGGCTGCTTCAATGATGGTTTCGCCAGCTTCGACATGACCTGCAGGTTGATTAAATACAGTATGGGTCACACCTTCTGTATGTTCTTCAACAAATAGGAATTTTCCGTCTTTTTCAACGACTGTCGCAACAGTGACATGAGCAGTCCAAGCGGTCATAGAAAAGCACCATGGGGTAAAAACGCTATTCTACAAAATTTAGGGAGCGGTGGCTATGATGGGAGGTGAATTCTTTGGAGAGATATTTTTTAGCGTAGAAATTTATGGAACACTGTTTCATAAATGGGGTTGGAAACAATGAATCATAAAAAGCCCTGAACAGTTGATATAGGCTTTTTATGTAATATGGATATGATTAATATTAAAAAATAATTAATACATGCACTATTTCAATTGTTACTTTCAATTGCCATTTCATAAGAACCCTGAAATTGGAACTTCATTGTTTCATCTGTAGTCGAGTTAATGAATTTTTCCATTTGTTCTTTATACTCACCATGTCCTGATTTATACATAGCTAATAAGTATCCCCATTTAGCATACGGATAGGCTGGATCATCGTTGGGGATAGTATTTAATTCATTCCTTATACCTTCTGCTACTTTACTCTGACAAGATCGCAGGTCATTTTGCGGATACTTCAAAATTTGCATTAGTTCACAGTGCTTAAATAATTTAGCTTGAGTTGGTCTCTCATTGAGTTGTTTCTTATTTAATTCATAAGCCTCTTGATACATTTCTAAAGAGAGATAAATATTCATTTCTATTTTTTCTCGCTCATTTTGAGCTTGGATTTTTTTGACATCTAATAAAATATTTTTTAATTTTTCTTTAGATTTAGGGTTATGAATGTCTATATCATTCATTAATGTTCTGTATTTTTGGATGATAATATCATCTGATAGGGATATTTTTTGTTCTTCTACAACTTCATTTTTCTTTGGAATCTCTTGTGCATTAGAGCATCCAGTTATAGTGAAAACTGTACTAAAAAGAATAGTTAAAATTAGATATTTTTTCATGAAATACGTCTAGCAGCCGAAGTTAATGTGAATGTATGTGTTGTAAATCTTGGATTTGGATAAATTATTCAGCCATCTAATTTGGCTTCATATCCCATTTGCATTTCAACTTTAATTAAAGATGAAATTTTCTTGATTAAACTGACTTTTTACAATTTTTTTATTACAGACTTCATTTTCTATTTTTAAGTTTTTTTCTAATAAATTTAGAACACTTGCATTTCTCTAAATATTTTCATTAGTTGCTACAATAGCAAGTAATGCTAGACCTACCTGAGTTTTCATTTTTTTACATAAAAATCTTATGCAAAATCTATTTTATTTATAATTCCCCGACACCTTCACATAATTCTGCGCTGAATAAGGCAAGAACGCTTTTTCTTTATCTGTTAAAGGTCGAACTTTCTTAACGGGACTGCCCACATATAAATAACCACTTTCTAAAACTTTATTGGGTGGGACAAGTGAACCAGCACCAATCATCACATCATCTTCAACAATTACATCATCTAAAATAATCGTACCTATACCGACTAAAACACGATTACCAATAGTACAGCCATGCAATTTTACATGATGACCAATTGTCACATCTTCACCAATAATCAGTGGAGAACCCTCAGGCTTATCGGCTTTTTTATGACTCACATGCAACATTGAGTGATCTTGCACATTAGAGTTTTTACCAATACGAATATGGTTTACATCACCACGAATCACAGCAAATGGCCAAACAGAGACATTTTCAGCCAATACAACATCGCCAATCACCACTGACATTTCATCGATATAGCAAGAGTCAGCAATACGTGGAACAGTGTCTAAATAAGGGCGAATGTTTTGGCTCATAGGAAAGTCATCTACAGGTTTTTAGGCAGTATAAAATAAAAAAGCACCTAGACCGAAATCTAGATGCT
Source organism: Acinetobacter sp. CFCC 11171 (assembly GCF_003268405.1). Taxonomy (NCBI): domain Bacteria; kingdom Pseudomonadati; phylum Pseudomonadota; class Gammaproteobacteria; order Moraxellales; family Moraxellaceae; genus Acinetobacter; species Acinetobacter sp. CFCC 11171. The sequence continues at coordinate 16,796 of NZ_LQXP01000005.1, forward strand.
TTCACTTTAGTCTTAATATCGAGTTTTCATCAAACTTAGAATAAGTTGCTAAAGAATTGTTTGATGTGATCAATCATTTTTGCAAAGAAACCAGCTTCTTCAACATTTTGTAGAGCTACAAGTGGTTTTTCAGCAATGACTTTGCCATTAAGCGTTGCAACGTATTTACCAACCACTTGACCTTGTTTTAAAGGAGCAGTCAATTTAGGTTGAACAACCAATTGAGTTTTAATGGCGTTCGCTTCGCCTTTAGGCATCGTCACGTTAAAGTTTTCAGCTAGACCTACTTGAACTTGATTGTCTTTACCGTACCAAACTTTTGCTTTTGCAAGCACTTGTTTAGCAGGTTGAACTTTTACAGTTTCAAAGTTTGCATAACCCCAAGCTAAAATTTCACGTGTTTGAGATGCACGTTCGTTCATGCTTGGCGCACCAAAGATCACTGAAATTAAACGTAAAGGACCACGTTTAGCTGAAGTCGTTAAGCAGTAGCCCGCTTCTTCAGTATGGCCAGTTTTTAAACCATCTACACTTGGGTCAGTATAAAGCAGGGCATTACGGTTGCCTTGCTTAATGCCATTGAACGTAAATTCTTTTTCAGAGTAGATCGGATAGTATTTTGAACTGTCATGAATGATATGTTGCGCAAGAGTCGCCATATCTTTGGCAGTCGAGAAATGTCCTTCAGCTGGCATACCTGTCGCATTGATGAATTGAGTATTCACCATGCCAATACGTTTCGCTTCTTGGTTCATCATGTGGGCAAAGGTGCCTTCATTGCCAGCAATATGTTCTGCCATAGCTTTAGAAGCATCGTTACCCGACTGAATGATAATGCCACGTAACATTTCTAATGCAGTTGCAGTACCGTTGAGCGGAACGTACATACATGACTCAGTGCTGCTGCCGCGACACCAAGCCGACTCATTCATACGTACTTTTTCATTTTCAGTTAGTTCACCGCTTAATAACTTTTGTTCAATGATGTAACTGGTCATCATTTTTGTCATTGAAGCAGGAGCTAATTTTTCGTTTTCATTTTTAGAAGCAAGGATTTGCCCTGTCTCATAGTCCATCAGCACATAAGATTTATTATTTAATTCAGGTGGTGCAGAAAGGACAGTTGCCGCGAATGAAAAACTAGGTGCAAGTAGTAATGCGGCAAGGGCGGTTTTTCGGGTCATTCTGGGTGGTTCCAATAACTTAGGTATAAGCACAAAGAGCCTAGCATTTTAGGACAAAGCTAGGCGGACTGCTATGGGGTGCAAGCGCTTATTTTAAAAGTATTGTAACCAATTGGTATTATTTGCTGTAAGCAGTCAATTCTTTGCAAATCGCACCATTTTTCTTATCGCCAGCTTTCTTCGCATCAGACTGCGCTTCTTTTAAAGCGTCTTTAAAACTTTTTTGTTTGCTGAGTTGCTGTAAAGCATTTACTGGGTTCTTTTCATTCGGCATATATTCTTTAGCTAATTTTGCATAACCCGCTTCAAACTTTGGTTGATCTTTGTCATTCACCAGTTTTGGGCAGACTTCAGATAGTACATAGATAGCTGCAAGTTCTTGACTGGTCACTTGAGGTGTAGGGGTAACTTCAATTTTTTCATCTGCGGCATGTGCAGACATGGTAGTGAAAGCAAAAGCAGAAAGGCTAAGGGCACAAAGAGATTTTACAAAGGAGTTTTTCATTTAAATAACCTGTTAAATAAACTAAAAGATATCAAATAGCTAAAATTTATTTGCCTAGCTTAATCGTATTTCTGGTAGAGATCAGTAGAAAATTGTATTGAAGCTGTTTAAAAATCAATACATTGTGAAAGAAAAAAGGATGAGGCTATAAGGCTTCATCCTTTTTTTGGCAGGTTTGATGCAATAAGGACTAACCTATTTAGAGGACGTCCAAAGCTGAATGATCAATTAACCTTCATAACTTAAAACGTCATCACAAACTGATTTTTGCTCAGCTTTATCAGTTTCTTTAGCAGCTTGACGCGCTTCTTCAAGAACTGATTTATATTCGCTGTCAGACTGTAATTTTTCTAATGTCATTGATTTATCAGAATAATCAGCAAGATATGTTTTAGTGAGTGCTTGAATGTTGGCATCAAATTTTGCATTTTGACCAATAATCGCAGGGCATACTTCTAACATGACTTGTGCAGATGCAATATCTTCTTTTACGATGGTATTGGCTTCTTCTTGAGTGAAGTCATTGTCTGCGACCACAGTTTGAGTCATGCAAGCTGCTAGAGCAAAGCTCAATAAACCACGAAGTGCTACGGTTTTATTCATTTTGTACACACACATTTATGCTGGATGTTGAAATGTAAATATATATAATTATTCATATATTTCAATAAAATGTTCTTGCGAGTCATTTTTAATTTTTTAGTAATGGAAATTTAGTTGTGAATATTTTAATTGCCAATGATGATGGCGTTTTTGCTCCCGGTATCCAAGCTTTAGCACATGCATTGCGTCCTCTCGGTCGTGTGGTGATTGTGGCGCCTGAAAGCGAACGCAGCGGTTTTTCAAGTGCTTTAACTTTAGATCGACCATTACGACCTGTCGAAATTGCACCGAATATGTGGGCGGTAAATGGTACACCTGCGGACTGTGTGTATTTATCAATGAATGGTCTGTTTGATTTTGAATTTGATCTAGTGGTGAGTGGAATCAATAGTGGCGCAAATCTGGGTGATGATGTGCTGTATTCTGGGACAGTGGGTGCGGCATTTGAAGGCCGTTTAATGAAACAACCTGCGCTAGCCGTCTCTTTGGCTGGGCCAAATGTGCGTAGTTATAATAACCCAGAAGATTATGCAGTCGCCGCGCAATGGGTGCATGATTTTATTGCCAATGGACTACCCGCGCTACCTGCACGACATATTTTTAATATTAATATTCCAGATGTTGCTGAACTTCAAGGCACCAAAGTGACCTATCAAGGAAGACGTTTACAGTCCAAACCGATTACCAGTCATGTAGACCCGCGTGGTCGTCAAGTCTATTGGATTGGATTGGCAGGCGAGGCAGTGGCAGAGCCTAAGAAAGGCTTAACCGATATCGAGTCAGATTTTTTTGCCGTGGCAAATGGTTATGTCAGTGTAACGCCTATACAAATGGATGCTACAAACTATGAGATTTTGAATAACTTACACGCAGAGTTATCTAAAATTTAAGTATTAGTGTTATAACTTTGTGAAAATGGTTATGCTGCAACTTTTTTAGAGTGGATTTTTGCTAATCTTAGCCCATTCATAATGACTATATTTGAATTATTAGTGAGGAAGATGATGTCCCTGGTGTCACAATATCGCGTTATTACCGCTCCTGCAGCATTATTTAAGACCCTTGTTTTATCTGCTGCTGTGGTTACAACTTTGGTCATGACTGGCTGTGCGTCAAAACCACAAATTAATAATGCGACCCGTTATGCGACTGCTCCGGATTATTATACAGTTCGTTCGGGAGATACTTTAAGTGGCATCGCAGCTCGCTATGGCTTGAGCTATGTCAGCATCGCAGAAATGAACGATATTGCCCAGCCTTATCGCATCTATGTTGGACAATCCATTCGCCTTAAAAATAGTGGCTCTCGTCGTACGACGTCTACACAAGCCATGACTCAAGCGGCACCAATTCAACGCCAAACGATTGCAATGCCAACGCAAACAGCGCCCGTGACTCAAGCTTCAACCACTCCATCGACAGTGACGCGAACTACAGTTCCAACGCCAGTGGTCAGTTCTTCAAGTTTACGTTGGGTGAGTCCAGTATCGCGTCCTACGGTATTACAAGGCTATAACTTAGCATCGAATGTGAAAGGAACACGTTACGCAGGTAATACAGGTGATCCTATTTTTGCAGCAGCTGATGGTCAAGTGGTCTATGCCGCCGATGGTCTTAAAGAGTACGGCAATTTAATTTTGGTGAAGCATATTAATGGCTATATCACTGCATATGCACATAACAGTAAAATGAATGTCAAAAGTGGCGATACTGTGAAAGCAGGGCAGCAAATTGGTGAGATGGGTTCATCGGGTACCAACCGCACGATGCTTGAGTTCCAAGTGCGTTTAGATGGTAAACCAATCAATCCAACTTCAGTTTTACCAAATAATTAAATATATAATGCAAAAGCAAAATATCCCCGTATAATACAATGAGTTGCTTTTATCGAAAGATGAAGCTTCTCATAAGTTTATGAGGGAAATTTATGTTAGATCAACTTCGAGCAATGGGTGTCTTTGCTTGCGTTGTGGAAAAAAATTCGTTTAGCGGTGCTGCTCGTGAGTTAGGTATTACCACGAGTGCCGTGAGTCAGCAAATCCGCTCACTAGAGCAGGATATGGAAGTCATTCTTTTACATCGTTCAACACGTAAGTTAAGTTTGACAGAAGCTGGACAAGCTTTTTTTCATAGTTGCCAAGAGATGCTATCTGCCGCAGAGCGCGGCAAAATTCGTATCAATGAACTTCGTGACGACTTAGTCGGTGAATTACGTATTGCATCAACACCAGAACTTTGTGCGAATCATGTGATTCCTGCATTGTCACATTGGATGTCGGCACATCGCGGTTTATCCGTTCATCTAGAAGCAGATAATCAATATATCGACTTAATTGATGGCCGCATTGATATTGCGCTACGAATGAGTTCAAAAATTGATGATCAACAGTTTCATGTGGTGCCATTGGCACATGTTGAACAAGTTCTCGTTGCAGCACCAAGCTATATCAACCAAACCAGTTTAATTACACGACCAGAAGATTTACAAAATCATGATATGGTTCAAATAAATTTGGTTAGAAACTTTCAGCATTTTGCATTTGAAAATGCAGTGACTAAAGAGCAGGTTGCATTGGATGTGCACTCCCGATTTACAACAAATAATGTATTTGCTGCAAAAGCAATGTGCCAACAAGGACATGGCATTGCAAGAATATTATATCTAGATACGCAAAAAGACTTATTAAACGGTTCTCTTGTTGAAGTTTTACCAGAATGGCGCTTACCATCATTCACTCTATATGCTGTGATGTCTAAACGTGATCAACAGCCTACCAAGATTCATCGTTGCCTAGATGCATTAAAATTGTATTTCAGTCAATTACCAGGCGGACGTGTATACCAAGAAGCCTCATAAAAACAATAAAGCTTGAAAAAGTTATAAAAAAAAGCCGCAATTAGCGGCTTTTTTTTCTTTCGGCACAAATTACGCTAGAAAGTTTTTCACCATTTTAACAATGCGTTCAATCAAGATATCCGCTTGTTCTTTATTGATGTTTAGCGTAGGTAATAAACGAATCACAGAACCTGCTGTTACGTTAATAATCAAGTGATGCTCATCACGTGCAATATTCACAAGTTCACCACATGCTTTTGGTAATTCAATGCCGACCATTAAACCAAAACCACGAACAGTTACGTTTTGATCGGCAAGTTGCTCTGTGAATTGCTCAACAAGGTACGCACCCATATTTGCAGCATTTTCAACAAGGTTTTCTTTTTGAATGGTATCAATCACGGTATAAACCACACGTGAACCTAATGCTGTACCGCTATAAGTTGAACCGTGGTTACCCGCTGTTAAAACGCCAACACCACGACCTTGAGTCATGACTGCGCCGATAGGGAAGCCATTACCTAGACCTTTTGCTGTAGTTAGCACGTCAGGAATAATATTGGTGTGTTGATATGCAAAGTATTTACCAGTACGGCCGTTACCTGTTTGCACTTCATCAAGCATCATTAACCAGTTGTGTTGGTTACAGATACGACGAATATCTTCTAAATAGCTAAAACCTTGAGGAGCAGTGTTGACGCCACCTTCGCCTTGGATCGGCTCAACCAAAATCGCTACGATGTCTGGGTGGTGAATTGCAGCTTCTTCAATTGCTTCAATATCACCGAAAGGCACACGAATGAAACCTTCAACCAGTGGGCCAAAACCTTCCTGAACTTTTTTGTTACCTGTTGCAGATAATGTCGCCATGGTACGACCATGGAATGAATGATCAGCAACAATAATTTTAGGGCTTGCAACACCTTGCATATGACCAAATTTACGTGCAATTTTGATTGCACCTTCATTTGATTCTGCACCACTATTTGAGAAGAAAACTTCTTCCATACCCGCAACTTCAGCTAATTTTTGCGCAGCAGCCGTTTGCCAAGGCACTTCAAATAAGTTACTGGTATGAATGAGGGTCGCTGCCTGTTCAGCAATTGCAGCTGTAATTGCAGGATGTGAGTGACCTAAACCACAAACAGCGATCCCTGTCAGTGCGTCTAAGTATTCTGTGCCATCTGCGGTATACAGGTGAGCACCTTGACCTCGGACAAAGCTGATCGGTTGGCGGCCAAATACTGGCATCAAGTGCGATGGTTGATCAGTTTGTACTGGGGCAAGGGTAATGTTATTCATGACTAACTCTAATTTGTCAGGTGATTGAAATAATATAGAGGAGACGCCATATATATATGAGCATCAAGAGGTCTATATAAGCAAAATATGACTCACTTGAAAAGCTGAAATGTAAATAAAACGTGAAATATTGCTTTAGTCATATTGTTTTACTCAGTTTTGGGTATAATGCGAAGCAGATTTATTGAGGATATATCAATGACTGAACAAGCACGCGATACAGAAGCGTTAATTCGTGACCAAATTGCTAAACACGCAGTTCTACTTTACATGAAAGGCACTCCACAGTTTCCACAGTGTGGTTTCTCTGCGCGTGCAGTAGAAGCGCTCAGTCAAATTGGTCGTCCGTTTGCTTATGTAAATATTCTTGAAAATCAAGATATTCGCGCAACTCTTCCACAAATTGCAAACTGGCCGACTTTCCCACAATTATGGATCAATGGTGAGTTGATCGGTGGTAGCGACATTATGCTTGATATGTTCCAAAAAGGTGAATTACAACCTTTAGTTGAACAATATAGCCCAGCTCCTGAAGCTTAATTGGATGTGTATTTGATGATTTTGATCATTGGATACAGATAAAAAATAGCGCCTTTAAGGCGCTTTTTTTATGACTTAATTATCTAAAAAGTCTGGGGTTATGCGTTTTTCCACCATTTCAAAGGCATTTAAAGTGCAATGAATGGTGGAAAAATCAACAAATGAATAAACTCATCGAAGATTTATGACGGATTGTCTTCAGTCGGACTTTCTTCAACACGTTGCTCGTTTTCAGCAGTCCCATTTTTAGCAGTACTGTCTTGAGCTTCAGACTTCTTTGCCTTTTTATCTTTGTCCTTTTTTGACTTCTTCTTTTTTTTCTTTTTCTTTTTCTTTGGCTCTTCTTCCTCAAATTCAGCACCATCTTCAATCGCTTGCCAGTATTCAAGTTGCTCCATGACAGCAGCATAGATTGAGCCTTTGCTATAACGACCTTTTTTATCAAGAGTACCTACTGGGCGCGCCATCAAAATTTCTAAAGCTTGGTCAATGGTATCAATGGCATGAATATGGAATTGACCTTGTTGCACAGCTTCAATCACATCTTTACGTAACATCAAGTGCTGCATATTTTGGCGTGGAATAATCACACCTTGCTTGCCTGTTAGCCCTTGTAATTTACATGCATCATAGAAGCCTTCAATCTTGGCATTTACACCACCAATCGGTTGAACTTGACCCAATTGGTTCATTGAGCCAGTGATTGCCCATGATTGATCGATCGGTAATTGGCTAATAGCGGAAATAAGAGCTGAAAGCTCTGCAACAGTTGCGCTGTCGCCATCTACTTGGCCATAGCTTTGCTCAAAGGCAAGGGCAGCAGAAAAATGTAAAATTTGTTCACGACCAAAGTGTGCCTTTAAGAAACTCGACATCAGCAGGACGCCTTTGGCATGTAAAGAACCACCAAGTTCTACACTACGCTCGATATCTAAAATATCGCCGCCACCTTGATAAACCGAAGCCGTTAAACGTGATGGTAAACCAAATTCAACATCAGCATATTGAATCACAGAGAGGGCGTTAATCTGCCCGAATCGATGACCTTTGGTTTCGATTAACTGTGTACCGCGAGTGAGATCTTGCCAATATAATTCACGTAAGTAGCCTAGACGGTATTTACGATGATCAAGAGCGGTGTTGATATGTGTTTCTGTCACCATTTTATCGCCAGCAAGTGCTGCATGATGATGTGCTTCACGAATCAAATCACCTAAGGTGAGGGCATGTAATGACAAAGAGCTTTGATCTTCAGCTTGACGACTTGAATCAGTTAACAGTGCAGCAAGTGCTGTACGGTCAAATGGCAGAAGTTTGTCTGTTTGCACATAGTCAGCAATCAGCTGCATATATGCCTGCTCATTAATGTCATTACGTTGTAATGTATCGGTAAAATCGGCACGAATTTTAAAGACACTGCCCAGTTCTGGTTCGAGTTCTAAAATATCGTAATAAATATCAGGTTCAGCAAGCAGGATCACTTTGATATTTAAATCAATAGCTTCAGGCTCAATCGAAATACTGCCTGTCAATGTAAGCATATGTTCAAGTGAAGACAGCTTTAAATGTCCTGACTTTAATGCACGTTTTAGACCTTGCCATGCATAAGGCTGCTCTAAAAGTTGTTCAGCTTCCAAGATAAGGAATCCACCATTGGCCTTATGCAGTGCACCAGGACGGATTAATGTAAAGTCTGTGGTGATGGTGCCATTTTGGGTCAGTTGTTCGACATGACCTAGCAAATTGTAATGGGTTGGGAAATCTTCAAAAATAACTGGCGCACCAGCATTTGGTTTGTGTGTGGCGATGATGTTAGCTTGGTAGCGAGATGGCACGCGGTTAAATAGGCCAGGTGTAAAGTCATCTTCTTCTTGCTCAAGCACAAACTCAACATTTTGAATGATGTCATCTGCATATTGCTTCAGATAATCTTCCAAGCCTTCAACCATGCTGAATTTATTTTGAATTACATCAATACGCGGCATGACGACTTGTTTAGCAATTTCACGGTTTAAAACCTGAACTTTATCGCGTGCGTCATCTTCAAGATCACCAAGATGTAGACCAAGACGTTCAAGTTTTTTATCCATATAACGGACGTTTGACGCAATTTCAGCACGTTGTTTGCTGCTTAAAGCATTGATGTCTTCTTTCGACATTTCTTGGTATTTGTTATCGACCAAATGCATCGGAACGAAACAATGATCATCATCCTGAGAAATCAGTTTAAGATCGAGCTCTTCACCTTCTCGGGTTAATTCAACTAAAGCAAGATGTTGTTCATCACCAGCATGTTGGCGAATCATTTCAATGCGATTGTGATAGGTTTCTGCGGTGAAGCGACGTTCAAGCTGTTTTAATATAGTTTGCCAACTTTGATGTAATAACGTTTGGAATTTTGTCGCTTGACCAGAAGGAAGTTTTAGCGCAATCGGTTCACGCGGAAACTTGAAATTATTGACATACACCCAGTCTGAAGGCGTTGGCATATTTTTAGCGTGTTGTTGTAATAAGCGCTTAATCATGGTGCGCTTACCTAAGCCTGCGGTACCTACAGCAAAAATGTTATAGCCTGAATAGGGCAATGCAATGCCAGCTTCAACCGAAGCTCGGGCACGATCTTGTCCTAAAAAGTCATTGAGTGGTTTGATCCGCTTGGTAGACGTCGGTATTTTTTTAAGCTCAGGCGTATGCGTCAGCTGAAGCGGCTGCAACTGGGTTTTAGTTAAAGTATTCTGTATTTCGGGTTGATCAAAAGCGCTCTTTAGTGTCGTTACTGTTTCTGCTAAGTTTTTTGTGTTGGTTTCATTAATGGTGGTTGATAAAGAAGAGTGAATTTGTTCAAGTCGCTGGGTCACTGTTGAATCCAAAAAAACTAAAGAATAGAGATATGTAATTAAGGTATACAGGTTTAATGTCAAAGATCAAGCAACAGCATGCGAAATATCGATAAAATAAAACAATGATTTCATAAATGTTGTTGAAACCGATGTCATTAAGCGCTTGAATAGCATCATTCGATTTTGACAAAAATAACTGAGTCATGACAACACAAGCTTCAGGATGGAAATCTGCTTTTACTGCATTTTTAGACCGACGTGCGCTGATTATGCTTTTTCTTGGCTTTTCGGCCGGTATTCCAATTTTACTGATCTTTTCCAGTTTATCGCTTTGGTTAGGTGAAGCAGGAATTGATAAAAGTGCAGTGACTTTTTTTAGTTGGGCAGCGCTTGGTTATTCGTTTAAGTTTGTTTGGGCGCCATTAATTGATGAGTTACCTGTGCCATTTTTAACTAAACAACTTGGACGTCGCCGAGCATGGTTATTGATCGCTCAAGTTCTCATTATCTGTGCAATTTGTATCATGGCATTTTCAGATCCTGCTTTAGGACAAAGCTATATTTACCAAATGGCCGCTGGCGCTGTATTGCTAGGTTTTTCTGCCGCAACGCAAGACATTGTGATTGATGCTTATCGTATTGAGTTGGCAGAAACTGAAATGCAGACCGTTTTAGCTTCGACTTATAATGCAGGTTATCGTATCGGCATGATCGTGGCAGGTGCAGGGGCGTTATTTTTGGCGGCATATTTAGGCACGGCCAAAGGTAACTATATTTATGAAGCTTGGAAATATACTTATCTTGCAATGGCTGCTGTGATGGTTATTGGTATTATTACAACTTTATCGATACGTGAGCCGCAGGTTGACCGTGTACAAAAGCATTATAAACGGACCGACTATTATCGCTTAGTCGCTGTATTCTTTGCTGCGGTGGTTGCTTTTGTTTTGAGTTATATCTATTCAGGCGTTGCGGTTGAAAGCTTGAAAGAGCAGTGGCAAATTTCAGACTCATTTGCATTGTTCTGTTTAGAGGCTGTACGCTTTATTAGTTCAGCTGTGGTTGCTTTTGGTGTCGGTTCTGTTTTAGTGAAATCAGGTGCTGTAAATAAGCAGATGGCATTTGAAACTTGGGTTAATCCAGTTGCAGATTTCTTTAAGCGCTATGGTCTAAAACTGGCTTTAGTACTGTTGTTACTTATTGGTTTTTACCGTATTTCCGATATTATCGCCGGCGTCATTTCTAATGTGTTTTATCAAGATTTAAACTTCACCAAAGAGCAGATTGCTGAAGCTGTAAAAGTCTATGGTGTGATTTTTAGCTTGGTTGGCGGCTTCCTTGGCGGTTTGCTAGCGCAGCGCATGAACATTATGAAATTGATGTTTGTTGGTGCGATTTTAGCAAGTTCAACAAACTTGATTTTTATCGGTTTGGTCAAATCAGGTCAGCCATTGAGTGATGTCACTGTAAATGTAGCAGGGCAGCAATATACAGCGACGCCGGATGACACGGGAGCTTGGGCAGTTCAAATTCCAAAAGCAGTCTTGGCGGCTGATCAAAATATTAAAGTCACTGCGGATTATCAGTCGAAGAATCAACATCCAGTACAGGTGAGTTTGCCGTATCTGAATAATGCTTTTTCAAACTCAGCAATGATGTTGCTGCCAGTGACTTCAGATAACACCATTTCAGCTCAAGAGACTGCAAATAGTATCGTGGTCCGTGGACAATACTTGGCAGGCGAGTTAAAAGAAAATCAAAAAATTCAAATTATTTTGGATGCTAAACCATTCGACGCGAAGCTTGATAAAACTGGTGTTTTTAGTGCTGCAATTCCAGGTCAAGCACTCGAAACAGCAAAGCAAAAAACATTAACGGCTCAACTACTAGAAAATGATGTAGTGAAAAAGAGTGTCGATTTAACATATCAAGTGAATACATCAGCCAATATGTCAGGTGTACTTGGTGTTGATATTCAACCGATTAATTTGGCAAGTGCTGAACAGAATGTGGACATCAAAGGTAAGGTCATTAAGCCTTATAGTTCGCTGTGGCTATATTTCGCGATTATTGTCGATAACTTGGCGTCAGGACTTGCAGGCGCAGCGTTTATCGCATTTTTATCGAGTTTAACCAGTGTTTCTTTCACAGCCGTTCAATATGCTATCTTTAGTTCATTAATGACTTTAACCCCTAAAATTTTAGGCGGTTACTCTGGTACGATTGTGACCAATATCGGTTATCCAAACTTTTTCTTGATGACGACTTTAATTGGTATTCCGATTTTGATTTTAGTGGTTTGGGTCGCCAAGCTATTGAAAGAACATGAACAAAAATCCAATTCATAATTCAATTTAAATTAAAAAAGCCCATTCAATCTGAACGGGCTTTTTTATTCTAAGCTTATAAATAGCCTAAGCATATCTGCGGTTTTGGACAAGGATATTTGAAATAAGCAGGTATATGCGTTCTAGACTTAAATTGAACTTTGCATGTTAAATCCCTATAGTATTCAGACATAATGATAGATTTAGGAAACTCGATTATGCGCATGCTGCATACCATGTTACGTGTAGGCAATTTAGAGCGTTCATTGGCGTTCTATACTGAAGTACTCGGTATGACTTTGCTTCGTAAGCGTGATTATGAAGAAGGTCGTTTTACTTTGGCATTTGTGGGCTATGGTGATGAAGAAAATCATACTGTACTCGAGTTAACGCATAACTGGGATACAGATAGTTATGAGTTGGGAAATGCGTATGGCCATATTGCTATTGCAGTAGATGATGCCTACAAGGCTTGTGAAGAAATTAAAGCACGTGGCGGAAACGTGGTACGTGAAGCAGGACCAATGAAAGGTGGTGTGACCGTCATTGCCTTTGTTGAAGATCCAGATGGCTATAAAATTGAGTTGATCCAACAAGACTCAAATGCACGAAATAATTAATCTGCAATTATTCATTTAAAGTCATATGTAATGCTGAATATTCTTATTTATAATTTTTTTTGCGTTGAGCTCACTATCAACGTTTAAAATAATGAATATATCGGAGAAAAGCTGGCTTTATTTACATGGCCCAGTAAGATGAAATTTACTCAATGGTAAATTTAGCTTATTGGGCATTTTTTTGTCGATGCGTTTAAAGGGAAATTTGTACAGGATGTTGTTATGCTAAAAATGTTGGCTTTGGATCGTTTTACCATTCTACTTTTTGTAATGGTCATACTTGCGACTTTTTTGCCTGTCAGTGGTCAAGCTGCAGAACTTTTTGGCTATATTACAACGGCTGCAATTGCCATTTTATTTTTTCTACATGGTGCAAAGTTATCTCGTGAGGCTGTGGTTGAAGGCATAATGCACTGGAAGTTACATGCTTTAGTTTTTGGTTTTACCTTTGCATTATTTCCATTATTGGGTTTAATGGCGAAACCAATTCTCGTGCCGATGTTAGGGCAAGAGTTGTATTGGGGCTTTTTGTTTATGTGCTTTTTACCCTCGACAGTACAGTCTTCTATTGCATTTACTTCGGTAGCACAGGGTAATGTTGCTGGCGCAGTCTGTAGTGCATCATTTTCAAATATTATTGGGATGTTTATTACCCCAGTGATGGTGGCCTATTTTATTCTCGGTCAGTCACAACATAACTACGATCCGACGGCATCTATTATCCAAATTACGCTGTTATTACTGATTCCCTTCATTTTAGGGCAGCTCCTCCGTCCTTGGGTGTTTCCTTATATGAAGAAAATGCCAAAAATCGTGAAGGTATTTGATCAGGGCTCAATTTTGATGGTGGTTTATGGTGCATTCAGTAGTGCAGTGGTGGCAGGGCTATGGCATCAAGTGAGTGGTATGACCTTATTCCTATTGATTGTGGCGTGCTCAGTCCTGTTAACGATTATTATGTTATTGGCGTTATATGTGCCACGTTGGTTGGGCTTTAGCCGAGCTGATCAAAAGACGATTTTCTTTTGTGGCTCTAAAAAAACCTTGGCGAGTGGCGTGCCCATGGCACAAATTTTATTTATTGGGCAGCCGATGGGGATGATAGTTTTACCGATTATGATCTTTCACCAAATTCAGTTGATGGTCTGTGGTGTGATTGCCAACCTTTGGGCAAAACAAAGCCGTGGGCAAGAATAAGGGCGAGATGAATAGGTCCTTTTAAAATACCTTATATAGATGAAAAGAAAAAAATCATGAAAATTAAACAAGGTGTCTTTATTTTACTCTTGGGTCTGAACACAGCCGCTCATGCCCAAGAGGATTTATCCCTAAATAGTAACCGTGATGTCATTGAAAAAATGCCGCTCATCAGCCTGCAGCCCATGTTGGATTTTTGTCGTGATCGACAACCACAGATGAATACGGAATTAGATCAGGCTTATCAAGCTGCAAAGCTTAAATTAATTGCTGCGGTTCAGGCTGTCCGTTTTAATGGTGTAGAGCCATTAAAAGCAAAAGATGTTGATCAGCCCGTCGATGCACAATTTAAACAGCAGCTTCAAGGCATGTTAGAGGGTATGAGCAGATCATTACAGTCAGTAAATGCTACGACGTTTTGTCCTGCATTTATTGAAAGATTAAATCATTTTGATCAAGCCCAATTTCAGCGTATAGTCGAATTACAATATCAAAAATATTTAGAACAAGCTCAACCTAAAGAGTAGAGCGATTCAGCCTTGAATATCTATTTATTAACATTAAAAAATCAGCTATAATTTGCCTCAACTTGTTGTGCTTAGCTCTGACGGTATCCGTCTCGGTGGGCCAAAAGAATGGTCTGTTATGGTGTTGGTCTGCTTTTTTAAGCCTTCCTTGTAGTGATGCAAGAGTGATCAATTGCGATGACAGCTAAACCTTCTTAAATCTTAGGAGTAATCGACGATGCGCGCCGATATTCACCCAAAATATGAAACTTTAGTTGCTACATGTTCATGCGGTAACGTAATTGAAACTCGTTCAGCTCTTGGTAAAGAAACTATTTACCTAGACGTATGTTCTGCTTGCCACCCATTCTACACTGGTAAACAGAAAAGCGTTGACACTGGCGGTCGTATCGACAAATTCAAACAACGTTTTGCTGGTATGTCACGTTCTATCAAACGTTAATATCCAAAACGAAAAAACGGGCTTTATGCCCGTTTTTTTTTGTGCCGATAAAAAGATAAACCTTAAATCGGCAATGTTCAGAACCTTATTGGTCCTGAACATCGATGAGATGGTCGAGTTTCTTCTGGAAATAATCACCTTGAATAAAACGAGCTTCTACATTCCAAGCATTGGCAAACAGTGTCATGTCATTTAATTCACGTAGCATGATTTCAACAGTTTTGATTTCATGATAAGTGGTAATTTTTTCTTGCAGCTCTTGGCATGACTTGTCGTTTGCAAGCATTTGGGTCAAGCTTGAATCTAGTGTTAAGCAGTGAACATCCATTTGACGTAATAATGATTCACTAAACATCGAATGACCAAAATTACGTAAAGCCAGTTCGGCACCATTTTTACGAAGTTCAACAAATGCTTTTTGAGCGGCATCAATATTGAGCTGAATGTCTTCTTCTGCAAATTGTAAAATCAGTGGATTCTTCAATTTACTACGAATAATCGTAATGAGTTTTGAAATAAACTCAGGGAAGGTGCGGTCGTTATATAGCACTTCCTTGTTGAGGTTAACGATTAATTTAGCTTCAGGGAACTGAGTAATAAAGTTGTGTAGCTGTTTACACGATTCAACCAAGATCCAACGATCCAATTTAATGGATAGCTCTGAGTCTTCAGCCAATTCACGTAGTTGGGCGATATCTTTCCATTTATTTTCAAAAATAAAGCCGCTGGTTACTTCATAAGTATAAAGATGTGAATCTTCTTTATCATACAGTTGCTGATATTTAAGATGAATTTCACCGCGTTCTAAGCAGTTGCGAAGGGCCTTAATAACAGGAGCTTCATCACTAACGACAATCGGCGCAATTTGTGCTTCTGGTGTACCGAAATCCAAACTTGGTATGTCAATTTCTAATGGAACAGTTAAATCGATTTCAGGTGCTTGTTGGTTGGTTGGTAGCGCAGTATTAAAGGCTTTCGCAATAAAGGTATCAAAATGTGCTTCATCACGAATATCGCTGTCTAAAACACTGTATCCTATGCGTAAATTTAATGGATAAGTTTCATTGTTTACACTGAGTAATTGAGGTTTGCTCAGGGTGTTAAGACCAATCAACTTAGACTCAAGTTTGAGCTGATTATCCGCTTGGAATAAGGCAACGATTGCACCATTATCTAAACTAAATAATGGAGCATGAGTCTGATCTTTCAAGAAGTCTTTAATATTGGTGAAATAGCTCTTATAAGTATTCCAATCTTTTTGAAAAATCGCATCAGAACAAGAAGCCAATGTAAATAGAACCAATGCATTTACATTAGCAGGTTGCTGAGCAATGGTACGGTTGAGTTGTTGAAATGCTTTTGGTTTTTGTGGGCTAGCTTCAACTTGAGCATTGCTTACAGCATTGCTGCTTTGACTGCCAATTTCAATTGCGAGCTGTAAAGCATCTTCTTCAGCCGAGGCAATAAATTCGAGTTTTAGTGGGTTTTGCCCAGCCACTGCGATATTTTGTGAAACGAGATCAAAACGTCCTAAATCGAGCTGCCCTTGGCTAATTTTTTTAAAGCGTTGTTTAAAGTCGTTGAGGTCAGTAGGTTGTAATAGATCGAGTAAAGGCAGACCAATTACATCATCTTCATTTTTTAGACCAAACAAAGTGAGATATTCAGCATTGGCTTGAATATGAATGCCTTCTTGAATCACGGCAACCGCTTTACGACTATCTTCAACTAAAGACTGGGTTTGGATTTGAGCTGTTTCGAGCTCTTCCATTAAATGTTGCTGCGATTGTTGTAGGCGACTAAAGGATAAAGCACGGATTAAACCAAAATAGAAACTCTCAGGTTCAGCAATATCGACAATGTCATAAATCCCTTTTTTGACTAAACTTGCATATTGTTCTGCTTGATAGTCTTCAGGTTTAAGTAAAATAATCGGTAAATTCGGTTGGCTCGATAGTTGAACTAAACTTAAAGCTTGTTCATATTTTAAATCATAAGCACGTCCAAAAATGATCAAGTCCCAATTGAGATTCAGCTGTTTTTCGAAATTTTGTAAATCATCAAGTAATATGGCATGAACTTGATGTTCGCTGTCTGTCAATAAATCACGTATCTGGTTAAAACGTATTTGATTATCATCAATAATGAGTAATCGAGTTTCCGTACGTTTTAGTTTTTTGGATAGTAATGGATTTCTCACTTTAATGCTTCCCATAAGTCGTTATTTTTGATCTCATTGCTCTGTTTCGCAATAAAGTCTTTAACGACATTTTCTTGCTCTTCATTCAATAATTCATATTCAAAGCGAATAAAGCTTTGCGTCACCAACTGCGCTTTGGTGAGATAGACTTTGATGTCTTCTTTGCCTAAGCGAAGGTGGATCGTTTGTTTCTCTCGGAAGAGATTTGCCCCAGGTAAAATTAAGGTCGTAGACACTTGATCAAGTTGTGTGGTCTGTACCAATAAAGCAGGTTGATGATTTGTTGTATTGCGGTCGGTACGGATATGGGCTGAACATGGATACAAATCTTGAGCCAGTACTTCGAGACCCAATTCCAAACTTTTTTCAGTCGATTGTTTGATCCAACGAACAACACCGCCACGCCATTGGCTTTGAGCATTTTCTTGGATCAAAATAAATTCGCCGGTTTTTAAATTGGCTGGGGTAGGGCCAGTCCATTTAATGCGATAACCATTCACACTAATATCTAATACGTCAGCGGTATGAATCTGTTTTGCTTCACGATCTAGCGCTTTCGCATTAGTCATGCCTGTTGGCATATTTGAATCATGCGAATTGACAAAAGAGGCTTCATTGTGGAATTGATAATTGCCTTCCAAATCTAAAGTTTCGTGGAAGTTTTTACCTTTAGAGAGATAGAAATGCGCCACCATTAAGCTAAAGCAAATATTAATTTGCGCAGAATATTCATAACGTTCATGACGACGTTCAGTGTTGTTGGTCAAAATATTATGAATATGGAAATATAGCGCTGGAGTTAAAAATAACTTTTCATTTTTAGATAAATAATTGGCATTTCTAGTTTGCGTTTCGGTCAAATGATCGAGCAAGTTTTGCGTTGAAATGTATACATTGGCTTGATAAGACCGATCTTGTTTTGAGTTATAAATCGGTGGGTGATCTTTTTTAGTGTCTACAACATAGCGTGAAAGCGTGGTTTCTTTCGGTAGGATTTGAACCAATTTTGCCCAGTCAAAGCTACATAAATACAAACCTTGGATTTCAGCAGGGCGAATCTGATGGTTATTGAAAATATCTAACAAGACTAATTGTGCATAAGCTTGAGCAATATTTGCAATTTGATGTTGAGTACCCAGTAACTGATTGACATTACTTTGATAGAAATTGTGTTCAATGGCACATTCAATCAGTTGATGTGCCGCAATCCATTGACCTGCAGTCGGGGTGGCATACAACATATGTTGTTGATACAACAATAGTGTCAGTTGTTGCAGTGCATAGTAAATCGACGCAATTCGAGCGGTTTGTAAGCTTTTTTTATGGCCGAATGAAAAAATCGAAAACTTTTGTTGATTAAGCTGCTGATTACATCGTTTGGCAATATCAATATAGATTTTGGCAAAGTGGCTACGTAATAACATGGCCAATTCAATGATTTGGTCATTACGATCCGTGGTAATGAGGCTCTGATTGGTAAAGTGTTTTTCTAAGCTTGTGAGCACACTTTCCATAGTTGGATGTAAAATTTGAACCAAATCAAAACGTAACATCTCTTGGCATTTCAGCTCGGAGATTTCAAGTAAGGCATTGAATAAAGCTTTAGATGAGGTACCCAATTGTAAAATTGAAATACCGTTTAACCACTCTTGCAGACCTTTAGCATTGGTCGGACAAAAGCTTAATTTATCCAGCTTTAATTCAGTCGGATTGTAAAACGTATCTGAAGTATGCGTGGTCATCTTTATTATTTAACTCAAAAAGTTGAAGCCCCAAAAAGCGGTGTCTTGTTTTTTTCGCCCGCTATTTCCCGTACAAGTTTAGGAACCAAATAACCAGGTAGGTTCTCTAAAACTTTTTTATAAATTAAATCAATATCCTGAGCTGGTGTATCAAAATGATGAGCACCTTTTACTTTATCCAGAACATGCAAATAATATGGCATTACACCTGCGTCGAATAAGCGGTAACTCAAATCGACCAATGCTTCTGCAGAATCATTAACCCCTTTTAATAAGACTGCTTGGTTCAGCACGGTGATTCCTTGTTTGACAAGCTGTTGAAGCTGGCTGCACGTGAAGTCATCTAGCTCTGATGGATGATTTGAGTGTACCACTAGAATAATGCGTAGCCTACTGTTTTTTAAAATAGAAACCAGCTCTTCATCGACACGGTTGGGGATTACGATAGGAACTCGTGAATGAATTCTCAAAAATTTAATTTGTGGCAAAGTCGATAAACGTTCAATCCACACTTGAAGTTTACGATTTGATAGTGTGAGCGGGTCTCCACCACTTAAAATCACTTCATTAATATCGGGTTGTTGTTCAATATATTGTTTAATGTTTGGCCAATCGTCATTTTTAGGCAGGTTTTCTTGGTATGGAAAATGACGGCGGAAACAATAACGGCAATGGACCGCGCAGGCACCGGTTAAAGTCAGTAAAAAACGAGACTTGTACTTATGTAATACCCCTGGCTGTTGGTTAGCCTGCTCTTCACCTAATGGGTCGGTAACAAAACCGGCGTGCTCTTCAAGTTCCAAATGATGCGGTAGGAC
Source organism: Acinetobacter sp. CFCC 11171 (assembly GCF_003268405.1). NCBI lineage: Bacteria > Pseudomonadati > Pseudomonadota > Gammaproteobacteria > Moraxellales > Moraxellaceae > Acinetobacter > Acinetobacter sp. CFCC 11171. The sequence continues at coordinate 36,479 of NZ_LQXP01000005.1, forward strand.
TTGGAGTAAAAGCGGATCGAGCGGATTACCTTTTTGCATTTTTTCGACAAAAGCGCGCGGAACGCGTAGGCGAAACTCATCTGCTGCGAACTGAGCACCCGATAATAACTGATCATGCGAAAGTTCTAATACATCGAGTAATTCTTGAGGATTTGTAATCAAATCACTCAATTGAGTTTGCCAGTTTTGCTCTTGAAATAAATAGTTTATCATGCCGAATGTTTAAAAAATGCAGAAAGGTGAGTGGGGAGTATTGCTGAAATTAATGAGTCGAACTTTGAAGTGTAAGCTGAAATAATTCCGATAAAGCTCACAACGGATGAAGCCTACGAAACATTTATTAAGTTTCAGTAAACAGCAATTTTACCTGTTTGTGGGCATTGTATAAACAAAGTTCTTTAATGTCTGAGTGTAAGTTAAGCAGCTTGACCCCTTTAATGGGGATTTTTTCGTTGCGACATGGTGCATTGGTCATTTAGAATACGCAATATCACATTAATGTGCATGTGGCAGCCAATGTTACAGTCAGTACTTGCTAAATGACATGTTACAGCCCATAGCATCTATAGATTAAAGTTAGTAAGTTTGGAGTGAGCCAGTCATGGCCTATTATTCTACGAATGATTTCAAGTCAGGCCTTAAGGTCATGCTTGACGGTAACCCATGTTCAATCATGGAAAACGAATACGTAAAACCAGGTAAAGGCCAAGCTTTTAACCGCGTAAAATTACGTAACCTTAAAACTGGTAAAGTTTTAGAAAAAACTTTCAAATCTGGTGATTCACTAGAAGCTGCTGACATCCAAGAAGTTGAAATGAACTACTTGTATAACGACGGTGAAATGTGGAATTTCATGGACCCAGAATCTTTCGAACAAATCGCTGCTGATAAAGTTGCTATGGGCGACGCGGCTAAATGGTTGAAAGATGACTCAAATGAACTTTGTACAATCATGTTATGGAATGGTGTTCCTTTAACTGTGAGCGCGCCAAACTTCGTTGTATTAAAAATCGTTGAAACTGATCCAGGTGTACGTGGTGATACTTCAGGTGGTGGCGGTAAACCGGCTAAGCTTGAAACTGGTGCAGTTGTACGTGTTCCATTATTCGTACAGCAAGAAGAAAGCGTTCGTGTAGACACTCGTACTGGTGACTATTTAGAACGTGCATAATGGTTTAAAAATAGACTATTATCGAAAGGGATGAAGTGATTCATCCCTTTTTTTATACCTATTGGTTTAAATTTTTATTCCAAAGTATTAGATGAAAAAACCTATAACAGGAGTAGAGTTTCAAGGGAAGAAACAGCAGTACCTCGAACAAGAAAAATCAAGCTGATTTATTTCAACATTTATGAGGGATTGAGATGGAAAACATTCAACCGAAGTCAGGAATGGCTTCAAAGATTATCTGGCTGTTTGTAGCCATTCTAGGTGCCGTTTCATTCGGCATACTAGCACTCAGTCGAGGCGAGCATGTCAATGCAGTTTGGCTGATCCTTGCAGCAATCTGTGTGTATAGCATTGCATATCGTTTTTATAGTTTATTTATTGCGAATAAAGTCTTTGAACTGAATGAGCGACGTTTAACGCCTGCTCATCGCTTAGCTGACGGTTTGGATTATGTGCCGACCAATAAAAGCGTTCTATTTGGTCACCACTTTGCTGCGATTGCAGGTGCAGGTCCTTTAGTCGGACCGATCCTTGCTGCGCAAATGGGTTATTTGCCGGGAACAATTTGGCTCTTGGTGGGTGTTGTTCTCGCAGGTGCGGTTCAAGACTTTTTAGTCTTATTCATCTCGACGCGTCGTGATGGTCGTTCACTCGGTGAAATGGCAAAACAAGAACTGGGTTCTTTTGCCGGAATCATCGTGATGCTTGGCGCACTTGGTGTGATGATCATCATTCTTGCGGTACTTGCTTTGGTGGTTGTAAAAGCGTTGACCAATAGTCCGTGGGGTGTCTTCAGTATCGCTGCCACTGTACCGATTGCGATTTTCATGGGTATCTATATGCGATTTATCCGTCCGGGTAAAATTGCAGAAGTGTCGATCATTGGTTTTGTACTGATGATGGCTGGGATTATCTATGGTGGCGACATTGCACAGCATCCGTACTGGGGGCCATTCTTTACACTTTCAGGTACTGAACTAACTTGGTGGTTGATTGGTTATGGTTTCGTGGCATCAGTATTACCTGTTTGGTTACTGCTTGCACCACGTGATTACCTATCTACTTTCTTAAAAATTGGTGTTATTGCAGGTTTAGCAATCGGGATTATGTTTGCTTTACCTGAAATGAAAATGCCAGCGGTAACGCATTTTATTGATGGTACAGGTCCTGTATTTGCTGGTTCAATGTTCCCATTCTTGTTTATTACCATTGCCTGTGGTGCGATTTCAGGTTTCCATGCGCTCGTTTCTTCAGGAACGACACCGAAGCTTGTGAATAATGAAAAAGATATTCGCATGATCGGTTATGGCGGCATGTTGATGGAGTCTTTTGTTGCGATTATGGCTTTGGTCTGTGCAACGATTCTTGAGCCTGGTGTGTATTTTGCGATTAATGCGCCAGCAGCGGTAATTGGTACAACGGTTGAGTCCGCTGCAGAAGCAGTTCGTACATTAGGCTTCGTGGTGACACCTGAAGCATTGACCTTACTTGCACAAGAAGTGGGTGAAAATTCGATTCTGTCTCGTACAGGTGGTGCACCAACATTTGCGATTGGTATGGCGCATATCATTACGGAAATTTTTAATAACCGTTCAATGATGGCGTTCTGGTATCACTTTGCGATTTTATTCGAAGCACTTTTCATTTTAACGGCAGTTGATGCGGGTACACGTGCATGTCGTTTCATGGTGCAAGATACTGTGGGTATCGTGATTCCTGCGGTTAAAAACTCACATAACTTCTTCGGAAATCTGTTAGGTACAGCGGTGGCTGTTGCAGGTTGGGGCTTCTTCGTTTACCAAGGTGTGGTGGATCCACTCGGCGGTATTAATAGCTTATGGCCGCTATTTGGTATTGGTAACCAAATTCTTGCTGCGATGGCATTGATCTTGGGTACAGTGATTTTATTCAAGATGAAAAAACAAAAGTATGTTTGGGTGACAATTATCCCAACATTATTCTTGTTTATTACTTCAATGACCGCTGGTTGGCAGAAGATTTTCCACGAAAATCCAAAAATTGGTTTCTTGGCTCAAGCAGATCGTTTTAATGCAGCAATTGCGAAAAATGAATTGTTGGCACCTGCGAAAACCATGGCTGAAATGCATACGGTTGCATTGTCGAATCAAATCAATGCCGGTCTTTGTGCATTCTTTATGATCGTGGCATTTGTGATGTTATTTGCAGCGATTGGTGTGGTGCGTCGTGCCTTGGCAAATCCAAATCCATCGGTGAATGAAGCAGAAGCGATTTACCGTGACCCAGCTGAAATTAATCCGTCAAATTCAGCACATTAATAGGGGAATATGAATGAACCTGAAGTTTGCAAAAAGTGGAAAAACGGTGATTTATAAAATCATTAAAATGACCATTCTGTCGCAGAAGGATTTAATTCTGAACCCGAAAAATTGGTCACGTATTGCGACGTTATGGCAACGTTTACAGCAAAGCTTCCGCCTGATGGTGGGTGTGCCAGATTACCAAAATTATTTGGAACATATGGCAAAACATCATCCTGATTTGGAAGCGATGGATGCAAAAACATTTTATCGTCACTGTGTAGATGCACGTTATCCATCAGCTGGTGGTGACATGAAGAAGTGTCCTTGCTAATGCAGTGACTCGAGCCAAAAATCTAAGAAAAAAGCGTTCTTCGGGACGCTTTTTTTATTGCTGATTTGTGATCAGTCGAAGCGAAAACAACCCTTTTGTATACTCAATAAATATCAAGCGTATGTATTAAAAGTAATGAACTGGGTATGGCTTGGAGATAAACACTGTATTTTTAAATAAAACCCTGTATGTTAGTCATTCATTTAACTTTTTTATTGGGGAATAAAAGGTGTTTTGGGGATCAGAGAAAAGCCAACAAAATAATACATCAACGCTTTTAAGTGAGCAGAGCCTTGCGCCTTTTTACCCGAAAATAAATATATTCCTCGAACAAATTAACCAAATTATTTTGGATAAAAATCAGCAAACCAAATTGGCTTTAGCTTGTCTATTGGCAGGCGGGCATGTGCTATTTGAAGACTTACCTGGTTTAGGAAAAACGACATTATCTAGCGCCTTGTCACATTTGGCGGGATTAAAGTTTCAACGGATTCAATTTACCAATGACATGCTGGCCAGCGATGTGATTGGGGTAAATATGTTTAATCAAAAAGAACATCATTTTGAGTTTAAATCTGGGCCGATTTTTACCCAAATTTTATTGGCAGATGAAATCAACCGTTGTAGTCCAAAGACCCAAAGTGCTTTATTGGAAGCGATGGAAGAGGGGTATGTGACGGTTGATGGTGTGCGATATGCTTTGCCTCAACCATTTTGGGTGGTTGCGACACAAAACCCTTTATTTCAAAGTGGTACTTATGCCTTACCTGAGTCCCAGTTGGACCGATTTTTAATGCGTTTGTCTTTAGGTTATCCATCGCGTCAGGCAGAGAAATTATTACTCCAACAAACTTCACGCCATGATCTGATTGCGGCATTAGTACATATCTTTAATGAAGCAGAAATTTTACAACTACAAGGCTTTGTCGAGCAGATACATCTGAGTGATCGTTTGATGGATTACATTTTGGATCTTGCTGCTGAAACACGTAAAGGGAGACATGGTCTTTCTACGCGTGGTGTTTTAGCCTTAAAGAAAGCTGCGCAAGCCTATGCGCTGATTGAGCAGCGAAATTATGTGAATCCTGACGATGTGCAAGCGGTGTTTGCAGCTGTGGTATCTCATCGAATTGGGTTGTCAGATCTTGAAGCCTTTAAGCTTTTAGAACAAGTTTCGATTCAATAAAGGAGTTGAACCTTGGCTTCGATGTGGCAGCAATGGATTGAACGTCGATTTAAAATTGATCAGCACAAGCAGCTGACTCAAAAAGACGTCTTGATCTTTATCTATCAGCAAGGCTACTTGTATTTGGTGTTAATTTTCATCACCTTTATTGCAGGTGTGAATTATGCCAATAACTTGATTTTAGGATTTTGCTTTTTAATTAGCGCTGTACTGTGTATTAGTTTCTATATTACTTTTAAACAGCTTCATGCGTTGCAGATTCAAATAAATGTTGTTGATACACCGCAAGTAGGTGAATTACTTTTGGTCGATATTTACTTTAAACAAGATGTAGAACAGGCGCGATATTTGTGGATTAAAACTGAAAATCAGCTACATAAATTATTGTTAAATACGCAACAGCATGGCTTTCAATTAAATTTTATAACCAGTCAACGCGGTGTTTTTCAGATTCCCCCTATACAAATTTATAGTGTTTATCCCTTTGGTTTGGTTCGGGCCTGGACGTATTTGTACGTACAGCAACCAGCGTGGGTTGCACCTCAAGCCAGTTGGCATTCCGTTGAAAATAAGCAACAACAGCAAAACTTTGAACCTGATCTTGATGAATTTCGCGAATTACGGAGTTTTCAGACGGGGGATTCACTTCATGCGGTGTCTTGGAAACAAGCAGCACGAGGACAAGGCTTATATGTGAAAGTCTTTGAACAATATGAAGATCTAAAGAAATTGGAGATTCATTATCACTATATGCCAGCTCAAAGTCATGAAGAAAAACTTAGCCTTATGATGGGTTTGGTCGAGCAGGCTGAGCAAAATTACGATCAATATGCACTGTATTTACCTAATGCTGAGTTAGCATCAGGCACTGGAGCACTGCATTTTTCCGAAGCTAAACGGTTATTGGCGCAGGCTTAATTGATGATTGAAAATACCATACGCCGCTCCATACTACTCACTTTAGCTTTGGTGCTCATTGCGCAAATGCTTTATATACCAGTGGTGACATCATTAGTATTTTTAGTCATTTGGCTTATTTTATTACACAATACCCGCGCCAGTAAAAAACCATTTTCTAAAATTTTAACCTATGTGCTGACATTGATAGCTTTATTCAGCATTTACATAAGTCATAAAACATTTATTGGTGTTGATGCAGGGGTTACAGTACTTAGTATATTTTTATTTGCTAAATCTTTAGAAACAAAAACACGTCGTGATGTAATTATTTTATTTAACTTTGCCATGTTTGTGATTGCCAGTAGTTTTTTGTTTAGCCAGTCTTTTGCCATGGCATTGGTCATTTTGTTGGCGTTGTTGAGCTGCTTTATTGGATTATTCCGTTTACAGACCGTTGGTTTTAGCCAAAACTCTGGCGGTGAAATACAAGCGATTAAACAAGATATTGGGCATGTGGGAAAATTTATTGCCTTAGCTGTTCCATTTTTTATTTTACTGTTTCTCTTTTTTCCACGCCTACCACCGCTATGGCACATTCCTATTCCTGAAAATAAAGCCACAACAGGGATCAGTGACAGCATGTCTCCGGGCGATATTTCTGAGTTATCACAGTCGAGTAGCTTGGCATTTCGTATAATCGGTGACATTCAAGCCTTGCCACCACGTACAGAGCTGTATTGGCGGGCGATGGCATTAGATGAATATAATGGTTCTAAATGGACCAGTCATTTTTTTAACCAGAACGTTATACAGCTGAAACCTGAAGATTTAAAACCGAAGCGGACATTGAATTATCAATATTTGGCTGCCGACCCAAGTGTGATGTGGATTATGTCGTTGGAGCAATCCGTTCCCAATGAAGCACGTTTTGCATTAGGTCAAGATGGTCGAATTACACCCTACCGATTATCGGCGCGTACGGAGCCGATACAACTGACATGGTTAGGAAGTGCAGAACCGCCACAAATAAAAAATGTGGCTTTACTTGATAAATTAAACACTCGCTATGTTGAACACTTGGATGTTCAATCACAACGATTGGCCCATACTTTATGGCAGCGAAGTCATCAAAATCCCGGGCGTTATATTGCCGAAGTTTTGCAATGGTATAAACAAAATCGCTTTGCATATACCTTAAGCCCAGGTGTATTGGGGCAAAATCGGATAGATGATTTTTTATTTGGATCAAGACAGGGCTTTTGCGAACATTTTGCTTCAAGTTTTGCAATGTTGATGCGCTATGTTGGCGTACCGTCGCGTATTGTCGTGGGATATCAAGGTGGTCAATTAGCACCAGATGGAAAAAGTTGGGAAGTTCGTCAACTCGATGCACATGCGTGGACAGAGGTTTATATCAATCAACATTGGCGTCGTATTGATCCGACGGCCATGATCGCACCGCAGCGTATCGATGGGGGGATGCAGGATTATATGGAACAAGATCGGACAATTTTTGGGAGCCAGCAGTCGACTTGGGCCTATCAGCAATTTTCGATGTTGAAAAAAGTCCGTGTATGGAGTGATTATGTGAGTTACCAATGGCAAAGCAAGGTGGTGGGTTATAATGCTGAATCACAGCAACAATGGTTTAAAAAGCTCGGGGTAAATTCTGCTTATGCAGGTGGTTTAATTCTTATATTGGGTATTGGTGGCATTGTAGCATTATATTTTATATGGATTTTGTGGAAAAAAAGAAAAAGCCTAAGCTCTCTTGAAAGAGAAATTGCCAAGTTTGCTAAGAATTTACCCTTGAGCCAGCAAAAAGTGGCTTCAGAAAGTTTTAGGCATTGGTTACAACGTTTGGCTGAAAATGTACCTGAACAGGAAAGGGCGGCATTTGAACAAGTTATTACGTTATTTGAGCAGGAAATTTATGTAGGTACCGCGCTAAGTTCTCATGATATTCAATATTTTAAGGCTTTGCTTAAAACTTGTACGCAAAGTTTAAAAAAGTCAGAAAAGGGCTTGTCATAAAAAATAAAAATGAATATGATGCTTGAACTTCAGGTGTATAGCTCAGTTGGTTAGAGCGCTACGTTGACATCGTAGAGGTCAGCAGTTCGAGTCTGCTTATACCTACCAATATATTAAATTTATATGTCGTTACATTTCGATGTATAAATAAAAAAGCCCTAAACTACAATGTTTTAGGGCTTTTTTATTGCTTTTTATAACGGTATATGAAGAGCTATACTACTGTAAATTATGTATCACATAGTGTATCATTTAATTAAATCTAACTCATGATACAAGAGATAATGAAGAGAGATGCTATTAAAAAAAGACCACTGTCTGATACTACTTTGGCTAATTTAGAACCCGAAGACAGAGATTATAGAGAAATTGATACTCGTTCGCTTTATTTTATGGTTCAAAAGACAGGCAAAAAGTCTTGGCAATTAAGATATCAAAATGAAAAAGGGGTCTGGTCGTGGAAAGGATTGGGTGCATATCCAAGTGTAAGTGGTGCGGCAGCTAGACGTAAAGCTAGTGAATTATTAGAGAAATTAGCGAACGGAGAAATTTTAGAAACACGCAAACACATAAAAAAAATGAAGCAAGAAATTGCTCATAGAAAATTTAATATTTTAATGAGTGAATGGCTCGATACTAAAAAAGCTTCTTGGGGTAAAGAAACATTTGATAAGGCACAAAAATCTATCAATAGACATATCATTCCAGAGTTTGGAGAGAGAGATTTCTCTGAAATTACACCTAAAGAATGGTTTGATTTCTTCCAAGGGTTACAACGCAACTTAAGAATTCATACTCAAGTTGAAAAGTTAACATCATACTGTCGTAATGCATATGATTGGGCAAAATTTCAAGCAAAAATACATTTCAATCCAATTGAAGGAATGACTAAGCATTTAGATAAAAAAGTTGGCGGTAATATGAAATTTGTAGAGATGAGTGAATTCCCACAATTAGTTGTCGACATTAGGAATCATCATCAACGTAAATTAGCAATTGGTTTGGAATTAATGGTTTTATTATTTCCTCGTCCAGTTGAATTGAGATTCGCGACATGGTCTCAATTTGATTTAGAAAAGGCTATTTGGATTAAACCTGCTGAGATCATGAAAAAAGGAGTGACTCATTGTGTTCCATTATCTAGACAAGCAATTGAATTATTGAAAGAGCTAGAAAATTATCAGATGGAGTCTGATTTGTTGTTTGCAGGTAGAAATAGCCTGAGTGAGCCAATATCAGATAATACATTTAATATGGCTTTGAATCGAATGGGCTATAAAGGTCGACAAAATCCGCATGGTTTTAGGCACATTGCGAGTACTGCACTAAATAATAAATTTAGCGATAAAGAACAGGTTGTTGAAGCATGTTTAGCACACATGAAAAAAGGTGTTAAAGGTATCTATGATAAAGGTTCTCATTTTGAAGAGCGTGTTGAAATGATGCAATGGTGGGCAGATTATATTGATGAACTTGTACTAAAAATTTGATTAAAGAAAATGTAAATTTATTAGCATACTACAGTAAGTGATAGTTTGAATAATGTATAACCTGTATCATCTTTTCATAATAAAGAGAGGAAAGGTTCGTGAAGTTATTATCTTTATTAGAGTTGAATTCAGATCAGCCTATATTTAAAGAATGTAAAGTGGGATTAGACAATGATTATGATGAGACAATTGAAGCATTTAATCCTGATTTAATTATGGCAGAACATATAGGTGAAAACACTGTAGTGTTGGAACAAGCAATAAAAAATTGGTCTGCATATGGTTTATTTTATCCTGATATTACAACAATTAATCAAGAGTTAATTTTTTATCAGTTTCCTAAAATTTTTTTATTAGATAATGAGAGTGAATTTACTAACTTTTTTGAAGGGTTTGGTAAAGTTGTTTTAAATATGATTGATTATCAAAAATCATGTTATAAGCTTATTTTTAATGGAGCATATGTTTTTGATTGGTAAATCACAAAATTTGGAATAAGTATTACAAATGAAAAATATATTTATACAAAGAATTTATGATGCACCTATAGATATTATTGGTGATATTCACGGCGAAATAGATGCGTTACAAAATTTAATACAAATACTTGGTTATGATAGAGATGGAAATCATAATGAAAATAGAAAATTAATTTTTGTTGGTGATTTATGTGATAGAGGGCTTGATAGTGTTGCTGTTATAAAGTTAGTTAAGCATTTAGTAGACAATGGTAATGCTCAATGTGTATTAGGGAATCATGAATTAAATATACTAATTCATTCAAAACGTGAAGGAAACGGTTGGTTTTTTGGTTCACCGCATGAAGATGATGACAAAAAATTTAATTCTAAAGAAGCATCTTTACATGACAGGGAAATGATAATTCGATTTTTAAGTACTCTACCACTTGTTTTAGAGTCTGAAAAAATAAGGGTAGTTCATGCATGTTGGGATAATGCATCTATTGCTTCATTGATGAAAGACAAATCAAAATCAGTAAAAGAAGCATATGATCTATTCACAAAACGAATTGAAGAACATTTAACAAAGTCAGACATTGCTCAAAAGGCTAGAAAAGAAGAATTAGGTTATGAGTTTCAATTAAAGGATATTTACTCTAAAGTCCCGTTTCTCAAAAATCTAGCTCATAAACATGTTGTTGAGCAGATGAATAATCCAGTTAAGGTAGTTACTTCAGGAACAGAGGCGTTTGCAGATGACGTATTTTTTGCTGGAGGTAAATGGAGAATGGTAAAACGTTTGAAATGGTGGGATCAATATGAAAGTGATATTCCTGTTGTAGTTGGACATTATTGGCGTAACTTTAACAAGAGAGAAAAAAAGAATGATCTTTTTCAGCATATAGACCCTCTTCATTGGTTTGGGGCTAAAAAAAATGTTTTTTGCATAGATTATTCAGTTGGTAAGCGATATGAAGATCGTCAGCATCAGAGAGAATTTTCTAATAAACTTGTAGCTTTACGTTTTCCTGAAAATTATCTAGTACAAGAGGATGGTATTATATTGAAGATAAAAAATACTTTGAATGATCATTTGGGGTGATCAATAATTGTACGCACCTTGTCGAAGTTGATTTTAAAATTTGTGTCCTCTAATTAAACTTTGTTAATATCTTGAAAGGGGGTATCACAACTTTGTTATTAAGTTTAAATATTTTAATTTAATTTTGACCTTTTAAGTTATTGTTATTTTTGTAAAATTTGACAAAAATATAATTCGCATTTATTATACGCCACAACGAAGTGATAGTGAGTTAAATTAAAGTATTAAGAGCATTGAATGTATATGAAGTAAATTGTAGTTTATAAAGAACTAATTATAATTATATTAATAGTACAATTGTGTCATTATGATACCTTATCTTATTTTTTAAAATTTTAAATAAATTAAAAATCAAATCCCTATCACTATTTTTTTAACATTTAATAGTGAGAATAAATCATGAAAAAAAATAAAGTAGAAATAGATTATATTGAAATTGTAATTGATATTAATCACACGCCAGAAAAAGTTGCATCTTGCTACCAGATCTTTAGTGATGAAAAATATAATTTTGAAGAATCAAGAGTTACGTATCGCCCAAAAAAAATAATATCCGAATTTGATAGTGTTATTACATTGCAATCATTATCATCTATAGATGAAAGTAATTCTAAATTAAAGATCACTGGTAATTTTTATAAGTGGTTATATGGTCACAATGTTACTGGTTGTGAAAGTTTAATAGAATTAGTTTTACAAACCATTGAAAAACTGAAAAATTTAAATCTAGTAAATCCAACTGAAGAACAATTAGAAACTATTCGTCTCGGTCATTTTAGACTTTTCAAAGTTGATATAAAAAGAGATATGATTTTTGATAGCAAGCAGAATGCTATTGAGTATTTATCTAATCTTAAGAATATAGCTACATATCCAAATCAGAAGAAAACTGTATTTGAGAACGGTATTTACTTTGGTTTTACTTCTAAGCGTTGGCATATTTGTAATTATCATAAGGGTCGAGAAATTAAAGATAATTTTAAAAGATCTAAAACTAGCTTAGAACTAAAAGCTTTAGCTGACCTTATGATTCGTCAAGAAATAAGAATTAAATCTAAACAATTGAATGAATGGAACTTACAATTTGCGCATCAATGGTTAGATACACGTTATATCAATGATTTTTTTAATAAAAAATTAGATAAAACTTATATTCCTGAACTAGTAATTAAAAATTCAAATAACGATATAACAGATGCTATAGATAGAAGATTCTATAATTGTTTGATCAATGGCGATATAGAGAATACTTATTCTAGATCTGTTATTCATAAGAAAAGTAAAGAGTTTTTAAAGAAATATAATATTGATATAAAAAAATTTAGCTAATAAGTAGTGAGAATAATAATGAAAAAAATTAGAATTACAAAAAAAGATGTATGTTATTTATTATCAATAAAAGCTGATAAATTAAGAAAATTAATGATTGAAGATGAAACGTTTCCAAGACCGATAAAAGACGGCACGACTAGACAAGCAGCTGTTTATTTTGATGTAAGTGCAATAGAGCTCTGGTGGCAAAACAAAATTGAGAGTTCGTAAAATATTATAATTATTAATATTAATATACAGTTTTTGTACTTATACTTTAAGAAGTAAGATCAAGAAAATCTTACTTCTTTTGTATGAGTTATAAATATTTGTATATTATTTATTATCTAATAAAGCAATGATCATGTCTCTTATAATTTTTTTATGCGATGATGAAAGTTGAGTGTATCCTTCAAATACTTCTTTATCTTTATAGCCGAGTTCTTGTTTCCATCGAGCATCACGTTGTTGAATAGCCGTTTGAATATTTTTATTGAGGATTAACTCTTCAGGCGGTATCTCTAACCATTTTGCTAATGCGAGTAATTTATCTCCAGAAGGAATTGCCTCACCGATCAACCATTTACGAACGCCGTGTAAGGTCATGGGTTTGCCAGAGTAGTTCAAATTAAACTCTCTTTCTAATATAGAGGCTTTAGCTTCATAACCTTTAGATTGCATAGCCAGTACTAAGCGTTTTGCAAACAAGGCTTTTTCATCATCATTTTTCATCTCTCCAAAATAGTAAATTCAGTTGAAACTCACGTAACTATTGATATAAGTTACGTAAAAATATAAACTTTAGTTAAGTTTTGTTGGTATTTTTTATTCTGTAAAATATTGTTATAGTTGGTTTTTATTTATAAAAATTATCAAGTTAAATTAAATTTTGTATTTATCTAAATTATGAGGGTGAAATGTTTAAGAATAGTCCATTATTCATTCAGAAAATATTAACGCTGACTTTTGTATCAATATTTTTTTCCTTTCTTATATCTCTTCTAGATGCTGCTGTTGGGGCTAATTTAGTTCAAGATCAATCAATACTTGTCCTACTGATAGCAGAAATTTTCATTAGTGTGTTATTCCTAATATTAATTTACTTTCTATACAAGCGTAAAAAACTAGCAAGAATTATATTAATTTTTTTAATTATTATTGGAATAGCTTCATATGGATTATCTTTATTCACTGAAAGTTACTCTACATTCCAATTTCTTCTATATTTGTATTCAATATTAATTGATATTTATGTACTCATATTATTATTCAGTGAAGATATGAAAAGCTTTATCAAGACGGGATATGTTAAGAATGAAGTAGGAGGAAGTTTTAAGTCATGGTTTACGATGTTATCGACAATTGTTTTTGTAATGGTCGTTGGTGGAAAATTTTTAAATAAGTATGACCTTACAAATAAATCTATGATCGAAAATAGCGAGAAATCTGAAAATGTTCTGAATGAGAATTCCATAGACAGTGTTTCAGGGAAAGTTGATGAAGAGCGTTCGGAATGGGAAAATAGCGCAGATTTTAGAGATGAAGGGACGAGTGAAGAAAACGATGTTAATACAGTTAATCAACAGGGCGATGGTCAACCAATCGCTGTAAGATTCGGTGTTAATGAATTTAATACATCACTTTACGATAAGGTTGCATATGACATTGTAGTTCAAGGTCGAGCTGATGAGGAAGTTGTTGTATATGATGTAGTTTTAAATAGAGGGAATCAATGTGGTCTTTCTAGCTATGCGCGAGAAAAGCAACTTCCATCAAGCTTAAAATTTGGTGAATATGTAGCATTATCAATAGGTGGTTGTGATGCTCAAATGGTTCAAGAAATAGAAGTAAAGACAAATTTTGGCAGTTATATGTTTGGTCCTCAAAATTAAGCATAAAGATGAATTAATTGTTTAGTATTTTATATGGAGTGTAGTTAATTGAAGAATATTATAATTCTTATTTTACTTTTTTTAGGTAGCACTGTTTTCGCAAAAGAAGCATTAAAGCCTGCAAACGGCAAACAACCAACGTATTGTGAACAAGTTGTTTCTCTACATGGTTTATTAAGCAGGGCACAGTTTCAATGTGGTTATAGTCAATATAATCAAGAGCTCATTGATGACTCAAGGAAATGTTTTGAGCACGAATTAGGTCAAGAAAGAGGTTTAGAAGTCTTAAAATTTGGTATGGCTGAGTTTGATCGAAATGAGTCTGAAAGAGGTAAATCAGTAATGTGTACTGATTTATTAAAGGCTTTTCCTGAATATATTCGTAAATAATTTTTCTTTATAATAGCCACTTTTTAAAAAAGCAAGATTGATAAAATCTTGCTTTTGCATATTTCATAAGTGTTTGTTTATGCTTGTAAATCTATGTAAACACACTATTATCAGGGCTTGATTTTAAGTAAATAGTAATATTATCAACAATATTGGATTCGCTTTTAAGGAATGAGGCTCTACCAACATTAGCGGTAATTTACGATTTAGTTCGGTAAGCGATTAAAAAATCTAGCTTACACAAAATAATTTACAAGCTCTGGTGTGGCTATGCACTTTTATCATCAATATGAAATATATATTTAAATATTTCTTCAGATAAATTAGAAGCAGATTTATTTAAATTTACATATAGTTTAGAAAGTTCATCTCTATGATTAAGATAGTCATCTTTATTGTTTTTATCTATTGCAACTGATTTAAGTGTTGTTTCAGTTTTTTCAATAATTTTCATCCCAAAATATATATTTTTTCTAAATGTTGTATACTCTATATAAGAATCATTAAATTCATTAACATATTTTTTTATATCATTGTTATTTGTGTATTTATAAATTAAGTATACCTTATGGATTATATTTTCAAATTGTAAGTTCAAATTATTTGTTAATTCAGTATCCGACTTAGACTTTGGTATCTCTATATTATTTAGCACTTTGTCTAATATATCATCTCTGTGTTCTTCCATAATTTTTTTACTAATATCAAAAAACTCTTTTATTTCAAAAAAAAGAATTTCTGATAATTTAGATAAAACTTCACTACCTTTTTGCTTTCTCCATGTATTAAATGTATATAGCAATGCTATTGTTGGAAACAGTGTAGCTGACCATATCATTAGATTTGTTGCTGTACCTTTATCTTCTACATAAATTTGTATAAGAGCATATAGAGCTATAGATATAGTAAGTAAAGCTAAGTAAATAATTATCAGGGTTGTAGCTAAATCAAATTTTTTATTTTTACTTAACATCTTTCAATACTCTATATACAGTAGCAATACCACAACCAACAGCTTTAGCTATTTCTTCTTTTGTAAGCTCTTTCTTAGCTAACTCTCTAATTCTAGCATGTTTTTCTGTATCCGCTTTTTTCCCACTTGGTTTGTATCCACTTCTCACCAAGCCTTGCATTATACGTTCTCTACGTTTGTCATTGTCCAATCTAGCCATAGTAGCTAACAAATCTATAAGCATGCTGTTTACTAGATTTAGAATAGAGCTTGTAATGGTATCGTTTGAACTAAATAGCATGTGTGTAGTCGGTAAATCAGCTACAACGAGCTTTAAGCCCTTTTCTTTTATACGTCCTTTCAAAACATCAAAGTCAGTTTGGGAAAGTCTAGATAGGCGATCGACACTCTCAACCAGTAACGTATCGCCGTGCTTTGATTCATCTAATAGTTGATTTAAAATAGGTCTATCTAATTTTGTACCTGATTCATTCTCTATATATTCGTTAACATCACCTTTAATGGATTTAGCAAACATTCGCAAATCATCTAAAGCTCTTTCTGCATCTTGGTCTTTTGTACTTGCACGTACATAAATTCTAGTAGTCATTTATCATTTATCTATAATTTTTCAGGTATTATGATAATACTATCATTTGATTAAATTGTATAGTCTAATGATAGTTTATTTATCATTTAATTTTATTATTTTTTGAGTATAGATAAACGATAATTTTAAAGTTGTACAGATTTAAAGCTAAGGTATACTAGTGCATAATTATGAATGTGTTGAAAAATATATAGTTACGTTAAGTGTGCTTATGAAGTTTTTTAAGAATTTCTTAATGGGATTTTGATATCTGTTATGGTTTGGAAGTTTATTAACTTTCAAATAATCATAATATAAGATTTATTATTTTTGAAATTTTATGAAATTATAGGTTTAGTATATGGCTAATAATTTATTGCCACATAGCGCAATTTCATCTTGGGGTGGGTTTTTATATCAAGGTAAGATAGCACTATTGCATTCGTTAAAATTAATTGTTGACGGAGAATTTGAAAAAAAAGTAATAAATAATTTTGAATTACAGTTAGATAGTACTGACGATTTTGCAATATATTTTAATGGGGTTGCGATATCTACGCATCAAGTTAAAGCAAAAAAATCTGAAAATAGAAGTAGTTATATAGATGCATTAGAACAAGCTTCGAATGTTCAAAAAGATTGTAATGCAAATACAAAAAGGTTTTTTCATGTCGCTAATAAATTAGATGATTTTAGTGACTATGTAAATTCTAATAAAAAGATCGTAAATTTTTATGAATATGATAATCAAAAATTTTGCACACTCTCTGAAATTGATGTTAGGTTAAGTAAAATATTGGAAGAATATTTAAATTTAAATTCACTTGATGCCACTGAGAATATCATATTAGAAAAGTTAACATTACTATCTGAGTTAATTTCTAGAAAAATTTTATTTAATCATTCAAAAATTCATTCTGGTATGACTCAAAATGAAGTTGCTTATTATAATAGAATTAATAGTGAGGAAATTGTTGATATTTTGAATCAACCGCAAATGTTTCTTTTAGATAAAGAGTATGTTGCTTTAAGGTTTAAAAAAAACTTATGTAATATTATAGAAAACTATTTGTATTTATATAATGAGGATTACACTACAGATCAAATTTATATATTAACGTGTATTTTAAAGTTTATATGTGAAAATAAAGATTTAGATCATGTGACAATTAATGATTCTATTCAACCGCACAAGGAGAATTATATTTTAGACTATGATCATGTTCATGATTATTTAGATATTTTTCTTGAATTTGGTGTTGCTCCTTTATTGAAAGATATTCCCCACTATTGTAATGATCTAATTAATAAGTATTTACCAACAGCTCTAAAAATAAAAGCAAGTAAAAGAATACGAGCAGATATGTTTATTGCACAGCTGAGAGAAAATATAAGCAATAATCCAAATTTATCAAATTTAGTATTTGAATATAATAACCTTATTGCATCGGAAATTGATGGAGATCTTCAGATTCTGAGTATGGAAAATATTATGGATGTTGAAGATGAAAATAATAATATACACCATATTGTGAAACCGTATTCATTGAGGGTAATATCAGTAAGTATGGCAGAGAGTGAAATAAATGTTAAATGACGTTATAAATGAAGCATTGAAGTTAGATGGTTTTGATGAAGTTTTTAAAAATGATAGCCTAATATTTTTTAAAAAAGAGCAAGGTGATTATAAGCGATATATAATTTGTTATAGTGTTGAAAGTTTACATGCTGCTTCGTCTATTAATGAGTATGTTTTGAATAACACACCAGAATATTTAAAGGAGTTAGCTGCTTTCTCTAAAAATACAGATTTGATAGTTTTCTTATGCCTTGAAAATTTATCTGAATTTAAAAAAATTGAAAAAGATGTCTTTGAAACTGAGGAAGATGCATTTTTTTTCAAAAAATATGTTTTATATTTTATGAATCAAGAAGTTGATCTAATAGAGAATATGAGTTTTGATGAAATAAAAAATGTTTTGAGTAATTCTCAAGCATTTGGGGAGTATAAGAAGAATCCATTAAGTCCTAGTTTATATAGTTTTATTGCAAGAATATTTATTAAATTACCTTTTTTAGAGATGCCCAAGACAAAACAGGAAATAGTTCCAATAAATTTACAGGTTCAGAATTTAGTTAGTGAATTAGGTGCAGAGTTTATATTTGATAATTTAAAGAATATTGATGAAGACACTGATTTTGATTTTTTGATTGAGGAGATGATTAAGAATGAAATGGAAGATTAATAGGTTAGAAATTAGAAACTTTAAAGCTTTTGAAAAGATAATTCTTAATTTTGATTGTTCAACATTATTAACATTGGAGGGTCCAAATGGTTTTGGTAAGACTACCATTTATGATGCATTAGAACTTGTATTTACAGGGAAAATTGAAAGAATAAATAGGCTGTGTAATGGAATAATGTTATCGGCTCAAAGAAATTACGCTGATAATCTATTTTGGAATAATAAGCTTCGCGAAGAAGATATTTTAATTAAAATAGAGTTGATTAATTTAGATAATAATGAGGTATTTGTTTTCTCAAGAAAAGCATTTGTTGATGATTTGAAAGTAATACAGAATAATAAAGCAAATAATTTTAATATTTTTAAATTGTTTTTGATGAATAGTTTTGATGATAATAATTATGTGAATGAAATTTCACAAGGTTATCTTGAAGAAAAATTAGATGATAATTTTTTTGACAATTATAATGTTGTAAATTATCTGGAGCAAGGTCAAAATCAATTCATTTACTCAAAAAGCATTAAAGAAAGAAAAGATAGTATAAAAAAATTACTTAATACTGATGAAATCTCAAATGTTATTAAAAGTTGTAGTGATATAGAAAGAAAAATTACACGAAAGATTACTGTTGGTAAGTTTAAGGAAAGGAAAATAGATCTATTAGATAAAGTTAAAGAAATTCATATGTTAGATTTAAATTTGGATTCTGAGATTTTATATAAAAAATTATCGACTAGTAAAGAAACTCCATTGTGGGATTTAGAGAATTTTAATTTTTTTCAGAATGCAGCTATAGTAGATGAAGTTGATAAAATTTTCTTAAACTTGTTGGAGGTTTTTGAAGACCATGGAAAATTAACGATAAATATTAATAATAAAAAAATTGATAATTTCATTGAAAAATATTCATCTAACCTTAAAATTATTACTAAAATTGGCAAGTACATACATGAATATGAAGACTTGAAATTAACTCATAATTATATAGTGGAGTTGCAGAAAGCAATAAATTACTTAAGTGAAGACTTAATAGAAATAAAAAAAGAAATGCTAGATGAAGTAAAAAATATAATATCTTTTGATATGGATTTGTTTTTTAAAAAAAATAATATAATTATTGAAAGGAGAAAAACTATTTCATTGAATAGTAAGGAAATTTTAGAAATTAATGTAGCACGACAAAAGTTAATAGACTTACACTCGCATTCATCTGAAACCAAATGCTTATTATGTAATTCTGATTTTGATAATTATGATCTTCTAATTTCAGCTTTAGATCTTAAAACAAATATTATTAATTCAGGTAATAATGAAGCTTTAAAAGAAATTGAGTCATTGGAGGAGCAACAGAAAATAATAATTAATGTGGAAAAAGAGAAAATTCAAAAAACTATAGATAATTTTAACTTTAATAATGATCTATTTAAAGAGTTGGAGCTAAACAAAGGTATTTTTTCTTCACTTAATACAATTATTTATTGGTTGAAAAACAACCAAATAGATGGTGGTGAATATGATTTTACAAATACAAGTTCTGTGATTGAGCAAAGATATAATAATCTGATTTTATCTGTAAATTCATTGAAGAAAGAAGTTGACACAAGCTCTTTTGATAAATGTTTAAGCACTTTTTTAAAATCATTTGAGAAATTAGATGATGTTTTGTTATTAAATAAAACTATTATTATTAATAAATTTAACTATTATAAAATTAAAAAAAATGAATTTAATAGTGGTCAGATTTATAAGATTAATACTGAAATTTTACAGATTGATAAAGTTATAAATGCTAGCAGTCGCTTAAAGTCAAAAATAAATGATCTTAAATCAAAGCTGAGTAATTTAGAAAATGCATATTCTAAGAAAATTATTTCAGAAATTGAATTAACTTTCCATATTTATAGTGGGAGGTTAATACAAAACTATCAGCGTGGCTTAGGAATTTTTATTGATGAAGGGGATGGTGATCGTTTGCGCTTCTGTACAGCTGAACAATCTGCTCATGATGCTACATTGGCGATGAGTTCTGGACAGCTTTCAGCATTAAGTTTAGCATTCTTTCTTTCGCTTAATAGAGTTTATGCTAATTCTCCATTCATTCTTATTGATGATCCTGCTCAATCTTTAGATGATATAAATATTGCTTCTTTGAGTGATTTATTACGATGTGAGTTAAAAGATAGACAATTATTTTTATCCTCTCATGAGGACGATATATCGGCATACTTACGCTTTAGATTCAAAAGAGTAGGTTTGAGTCAAAAACCATTTAATATTCAAAAAATTCATATTAATTCATGATTGTAAATATTAATATGCTTACATTTTAAGGGCTATATTTATATTAACGCATGAGGTATGTTTTATAGAGCTTACTGTTAATTTTTTTGTATCATATTGTGTATCACTGTGATCTTTTATTTATTTTTTGCATTTAAATCAAGTGTTTAGTAATCTGTTTGGTATTGGATATACCTACCAAATTCAAAAAGCAGAATCAAAATGATTCTGCTTTTTTTTATCTGAAATTATTAGGGTCTGTTGACATTTACTGTTCATAATTAACCCTATAAAGGTAGCCATAAAAATATACAGGCTAAAGCAACAGAACTTTGATAATTCCTTTTGAGCTTGTCATATCGAGTAGCTATTCCTCTAAATTGCTTTAATCTACAAAACATATTTTCAACTAAATGCCTGATTTTATATAAATACCAGTCCATATGGTCATTGTTCGATTGGCTATTCGTTTTCCTTGGTATATTCGCTACTTCTTTGGCTCATATTTCTGCATTAATGACTATATAGTAGTGCTTCATACAATGTATGCTATAGCGGATTATTTGAAACAAAAAAGCCGCATTCTATGCGGCTCTTAATTGAACAAATAAATTATGCATCTTCAGTTTCTAAAATTTCGAAGTCATGGGTAATTTCTACACCACCATCCATCAGCATTTTACTAGCAGAACAGTATTTTTCAGCAGAAAGTTCAACCGCTTTTGCAACTTGCTTTTCCTTCACGCCATGACCAGTGACTACAAAGTGCAAATGAATTTTAGTGAATACAGCAGGAATAGTGTCGGCACGTTCTGCATTTAATTCACAACGAACATCAGTAATGTCTTGGCGTGCTTTCTTTAAAATCGTCACAATATCGAAAGATGCACAACCACCAAGTCCTGTTAAAATCAGTTCCATTGGGCGCGGACCACGGTTTTCACCGCCATATTCTTGTGATCCATCCATCATAACAGTGTGACCACTTTGAGTTTTTGCTTCAAAAGCAACATTCTCTAGCCAATGAACACTAGTTTGCATTGCAAGTCCCTAAAAAAAGCTATAAATTTACGCAGTACCTGTACACTAACATAAATTGAGTTGATAAGGAATTTCAACTCTTACGTGTGACAAGTTCACTTTAGGTCTTGTGCGATCTATAAATTATCCATATTCGGAAACTGTTAGCATGACTTCAAACTTTTCACAACTTAGCACAGATGCGCTATCTCCGGGGCAGTTACCTGAGTCGGTGAAGGCATTATTAAAACGTGCATATATTAATCGTTACCCAAAACGTACAACAATCATTGATGCGGGCTCAGAATCTAAATCTTTGTATTTAATTCTTAAGGGTTCAGTATCTATCATTTTACGCGAAGATGATGAGCGTGAAATTGTGGTTGCGTACTTAAATGCGGGTGACTTTTTTGGGGAAATGGGTCTATTCGAAGCAAATGCACAGCGTACTGCAGAAGTGCGTACGCGAGATGTATGTGAAATTGCTGAGATTACCTATGAAAACTTTCATGAATTAAGTAAACAATACCCAGACTTAAGTTATGCGGTATTTGCACAGCTTGTACGCCGTCTTAAAAATACGACGCGTAAAGTAACTGACCTTGCGTTTATTGACGTATCAGGTCGAATTGCACGTTGCTTAATTGATTTATCTTCACAACCAGAGGCAATGATTTTGCCGAATGGTCGTCAGATTCGTATTACTCGTCAAGAGATTGGTCGTATCGTGGGTTGTTCCCGTGAAATGGTTGGTCGTGTTCTAAAAACACTTGAAGAGCAAGGCATGATTGAAACTGATGGTAAAGCGATTCTAATTTTTGATGCATCGCTTGAAGAGAAAAGCCAATTGGCTTCTGACGATTTCGACGACGAAGAATAATCAGTCTTCCGAATCTAAAAAAAGCAAACTCAGGGGTTTGCTTTTTTTATGTCCATTCATTTCTCACTATTATAGCGGAAGCAACCTTTCTCACATTTTTTGACAAATAAACAGAAAATTATGATTTAAACAAAGCCGATATCTTATGTAAGCTACTTCGTGACTTATATATTGATATTTAAAATAAAGAGGGAATTTGTGGCATGCAATTTAAACCATTGGCACATACAGGCATATTAGTTCCAGAAATTTGTTTAGGCACCATGACGTTTGGTGAACAAAACACCCAAGCAGAAGCTTTCGAGCAACTGGATTATGCTTTAGAGCGTGGTCTTAACTTTTGGGATACTGCAGAAATGTATCCTGTCCCGCCGAAACCTGAAACCCAAGGTTCGACTGAAACTATTATAGGTAACTGGATTGCAGCTCGCGGTGGCCGCGATAAAATAATCTTAGCTTCAAAAATTGCAGGACCGTCACAAGGCGGTAGTCATATTCGTGACGGGCAAACTAAATTTATTGCTTCGGAAATTGAGTCTGCACTGGATCATTCTCTTCTGCGCTTACAAACAGATTATCTTGACTTATACCAGTTGCATTGGCCGCAACGTCCAACCAACTTTTTCGGTAAATTGGGTTATGGCAATGCCGAAGCAAACAGTACGCAAACTATTACCAATTTAGAAGAAACATTAGTTGCTTTAAGTCATGAGGTGAAAAAAGGTCGAATTCGCTCAATTGGACTATCTAATGAAACGCCATGGGGAACGTTGAAATTCCTACAACTTGCAGAAAAGCATGGTTTAGAAAAAATTGTCAGTGTGCAAAATCCATATAGTTTGTTGAATCGTACTTATGAAATCGGTTTATCTGAAATTGCACATTACGAAGGCGTGGGCTTATTGGCATATTCACCTTTAGCATTTGGTTATCTAACAGGTAAATTCCGTCATGGTGCACGTCCTGCCAATGCTCGAGTGACACTATTTTCACGCTTTAGCCGCTATTCAAATGCGGAGAGTGAATGGGCAACAGAACAATATGCACAATTGGCTGAACAGCATGGTTTAACGTTGACACAGTTAGCACTTGCATTTATTAAGCAGCAATTCTTTGTCACCAGTACAATTATTGGTGCGACGAATCTAGATCAGTTGAAAGAAAATATTGATGCTTTTGATGTGAATTTATCAGAAGACATTTTAAAAGGGATTGAAGATATTCATCGCCAGCAGCCAAATCCTGCACCTTAAGCTGAACTTTTCAGTGGATTATGTAAAAGCCTGCATGTAAATGTGGGCTTTTTTGACATTTACGTGATTTAAGCTAGTGGAAAATCATTGAATTTTATTGTCAGAAAGTCAGTTGAGTTGACAAGAAAATTGCCTAAAAATACATATGTATTTAAACAACATAATAAAGTACTAAATTCTTCAATAAATGACTTGAAAAGTATTCTATTTATACCAATATTATAATTGAGATTTATCTTTATCTTAAAATTAACTCATTGAAAAATATTTAAAAAATGTATTTGAAATTTTAAATATGACTCCCATATATGCTTCAAGTACAGAATTTGTTGTGAGGAATAACAAGAATGCGATTCGAAAAATTCACAAACCGTTTGCAGCAAGCATTATCCGATGCCCAATCTTTAGCAATGGGGAAAGACCATACAGCCATTGAAGGAATCCATATTCTTTCGACATTGCTTGAAGAGCCGTCGAACCAAAACTTGTTACAACAGGCAGGTGCTAATCTTCCTGAGTTAAAAACCAAGCTTCAGCAAGCCCTACAGGATACCGCCACCATTGCTACGCCGACAGGGGACATCAACCTAAATCCTGAAGCAGTCAAGGCGCTGAATTTAGCTGACAGTTTTGCTCAAAAAGCTGGAGATGAGTTTCTTTCTACAGATTGGGTAATTCTAGGTTTAGCTGAAACGGGTAAAACCAAAACCTTATTAAATAGTGTAGGCGTAACGACAGATAAATTACGCAATGCAATTGAACAAATACGAGGCGGTGAACAAGTCATGAGTAATAACCACGAAGATCAACGTGATTCACTCAACAAATATACCTTAGACCTCAATGCACGTGCATTAGAAGGTAAGTTAGATCCAGTTATTGGTCGTGACGAAGAGATTCGCCGTACCATCCAGGTTTTATCGCGTCGTAGTAAAAACAACCCCGTACTGATTGGTGAGCCGGGTGTGGGTAAAACTGCAATCGTTGAGGGCTTAGCACAGCGTATCGTCAATGGCGAAGTTCCTGAAAGTCTGAAAGGTAAACGTGTACTTTCACTTGACCTAGGTTCATTGCTTGCAGGTGCAAAATACCGTGGTGAATTCGAAGAACGTCTTAAAGCCGTTCTAAAAGATTTAGCCAAATATGATGGCGAGATCATTCTCTTCATTGACGAATTACATACGCTTGTTGGCGCAGGTAAAGGTGATGGTGCAATGGATGCAGGGAATATGCTTAAACCTGCATTAGCGCGTGGTGAGCTACGCTGTGTAGGTGCAACCACTTTAGATGAGTACCGCCAATATATCGAGAAAGATGCGGCTCTAGAGCGTCGTTTCCAAAAAGTGATCGTTGATGAACCGAGTGTGGAAGACACTATTGCGATTTTACGTGGTCTAAAAGACAAATATGCAACCCATCATGGTGTGCAAATTTTAGACTCTGCGATCATTGCTGCGGCAAAAATGTCGCATCGTTACATAACAGACCGTCAGTTGCCAGACAAAGCCATTGATTTGATTGATGAAGCTGCATCACGTATCAAAATGGAAATTGACTCTAAACCAGAGCCACTTGACCGTTTAGACCGCCGTTTAATTCAGTTAAAAATGCAACTTGAAGCGGTGAAAAAAGATGCGGATTCGGTATCTAAGGCTGAAGTTGAGCACTTAGAGAAACAAATTGCTGAAGTTCAAAAAGAATATAGTGATTTGGAAGAAGTGTGGATTGCAGAAAAACGTCTGGTTGACGGAACGAATCAAGCTCAAATCGAGTTAGATAAAGCACGTACTGCCTTTGAAAAAGCACAACGTGAAGGTGATTTAGCAGAAGCTAGCCGTTTGCAATATGGTGTTATTCCTGAGTTGCAAAAACGCTTGAATGAAGAAGAAGTTGCCGAGGTGAATGAAGAACCGAAACTGATTCGTACCAAAGTCACTGAAAATGAAATCGCTGAAGTGGTAAGTGCGGCTACAGGTATTCCTGTTGCGAAAATGCTACAAGGTGAACGTGAAAAACTCTTACACATGGAGGAGTTCTTACATAATCGTGTAGTTGGTCAAGATGAAGCTGTCGTAGCAGTGTCGAATGCGGTGCGTCGTTCTCGTGCAGGATTATCCGATCCAAACCGCCCAAGTGGTTCATTCTTATTCCTTGGGCCTACAGGTGTAGGTAAAACTGAGTTAACCAAAGCTTTAGGTAATTTCTTATTTGACAGTGATGATGCGATTATTCGTATCGACATGTCAGAGTTTATGGAAAAGCATTCGGTGAGCCGTTTAGTAGGTGCGCCTCCGGGCTATGTGGGTTATGAAGAAGGTGGTGTGTTAACCGAGGCTGTTCGTCGTAAACCTTATAGTGTAGTGTTGTTTGATGAGGTTGAAAAAGCACATCCAGATGTCTTTAACATCTTACTTCAAGTGTTGGATGATGGTCGATTAACAGACTCACAAGGCCGTGTGATTGATTTCAAAAACACCGTGATCGTTATGACCTCGAACTTAGGTTCAACCGATGTTCGTGAATTAGGTGAAAACCCGTCGAAAGACGAAGTTCGCGCTGTGGTTATGGCTGCGGTATCTAAACATTTCCGACCTGAATTTGTGAACCGTATTGATGAGTTGGTGGTTTTCCACTCTTTACAAAAAGCGCAAATTCGTGGTATTGCGGATATTCAGTTGGATCGCTTACGTTCACGTTTGGCAGATAAAGACATGAGTCTAGCGGTTGAAGATAGTGCCTTTGAATTACTTATCGATGCTGGTTTTGACCCTGTGTATGGCGCACGTCCTCTGAAACGTGCTATCCAACAACAAGTTGAAAATACATTGGCACAGAAAATCTTATCAGGTGCTTTCCAACCGGGCGATACGATTGTCGTTCAAGCGGAAGGAGATCACCTAACTTTTGAAAAGTTAAAACTCAACTAAAAAGCACAAATCTGCTACATCCAGTTGTAAAAACAGAAACCCGGTTTAGGCCGGGTTTTTTAATTTTACGCTTGTC
Source organism: Acinetobacter sp. CFCC 11171 (assembly GCF_003268405.1). Lineage (NCBI taxonomy): Bacteria > Pseudomonadati > Pseudomonadota > Gammaproteobacteria > Moraxellales > Moraxellaceae > Acinetobacter > Acinetobacter sp. CFCC 11171. The sequence goes on from NZ_LQXP01000005.1 coordinate 63,253, forward strand.
GTAATTTTCGTTTAAATACGTAAAGTTCATTGCATTTCATCATTTTCACCCACTAATATGACGTCCGCACACATCCAACGAGATGACTGTGTTCTGTAAAACAAAAACAATATCGCTCGTTCATCATGAATGAATGGCAACAGGAAATTATGATTATGATGGAATTTAAACTGCTTAGGCAGATCAAAAAAGAACCTTATAGTTTATATAAACGTACAGATGACATCACTGTTCAAGAACTCAAACGCATGTATGGTATTTACCAAAAGTATTATGCCAATACCCGTTATGAAATTTTTGAACGCGACTTCTTAGAAAAAACCGGTGTTTTTTTTAATTATTGAACCGAAAAATAATCAAATTGTCGGATTCTCGACGGTTATGGAGCGTGACTTTATTGTTGATGGTAAAGCCCGACATGCTTTTTTCAGTGGTGATACCATTATTGAGAAAGAGTATTGGGGGAATCGTGCATTAACCCGAGCAATGTTCCGTTATATTATTAGTTTTAAATTTCGTCATCCAAGAACCCCTGTATATTGGATTTTAATCTCTAAAGGCTTTAAAACTTATCTGCTCTTAGCCAATAACTACTACAGCTACTATCCACATTATGGTGAGAAAAATGCCCATCTCAAAGACTTTGTCGAATCGTACTGTAAAAAATATTTCTCAGAATACTATAACCATGAAACGGGTCTGCTGAATTTTGGTGAAGACTACCAGCCACTCAAAGCAGATGTTGCGCCAATCACCCATGAGATGCGTGAAAATAATACCAAGATTGCTTTCTTTGAAGACAAGAACCCAACGTGGGTCGATGGAACTGAACTTCCGTGCATTGGTGAATTACGTTGGAGCGATTTATACTGTTATGTAAATCGATTCTTAACCAAGACCACCAGTGTGAGTAAACATGACAGCAAGTTACGTTATAAGTCTCGTACATTGCATATTGCGACAGGTTCAGACTCGAAGGTGGCCTAATGGGATTGCTTCTCACCACTGCACATCAAGTTTTGAATATTGCCTGCCGTAAAGCATTTCAACGCTATACACAGCAGGCAAATCAGCTGGAAAATGTGCAACGTAAAAAATTAAGTCATTTTTTAAAGCAGCACATTTCGCAAAATCTAAGCTATGAGCAATTTGCCAAAAAATATCCGCTTTCGCGTTATAGCAATTGGAAAAGCCAAATTGAACAATCCAGACAAAGTGGCAAAAATTGTTTGGGGCCTGAAAAAATTGTCCGATTTCAACCGACCAGTGGGTCGAGTGAAGCAATTAAATTCATTCCCTATACTCAGGCTTTTTTTAGATGAATTGGATGAAGCTATTGGGTTATGGCTCACCAATTTATACCGAACTCATCCACAACTGAAGAATTCAACGCATTATTGGTCGGTTTCATGGTTGCCTGAAAGCCAGCGAAAGCTTTTAGAAAATAGTAATTTGAATGATGACAGTGCGCTACTTAATCTGTCGAAGCGAGTGCTGAGTAAAATTACCCAGTCGGTACCGACTGAAATTGCGATGGCGGATTCAGCCGAAGATGCCATGTTTGCAACCGCAGTATATCTCGTTGCAGATAAGCATTTAGGCATGATTTCGGTATGGAGTCCTACATTTGCTTTGCAATTGTTGGATATCATTCAAGAACATCAAGCTGAAATTGTGCAGGTCTTGAAAACTGGACAATGGCAACGTGAGGGATTGAGTTTTCTGCAAGTTCCTAAATCTTGTCAACAATGCTATCGCTTACAAGACTTGGATTTGACCCAAGCAACGGCGTGGAAAAAACTGTGGCCTAAACTCAGTCTGGTTTCGAGTTGGGATACAGCGAGCGCAGAGCAGTGGGCAGTACAACTCCAGCAACGAATTGCAGGTGTGGCATTTGAAGGTAAAGGTTTATGGGCAACGGAAGGCGTAGTGACGATTCCATTTGCAAACCGTTTTACCTTAAGTTATCAGTCACATTTTTATGAATTTATTTTGCAGGACAGCCAAAAAGTGGTGCCATCTTGGCAACTAAAAATAGGCGATATCGTTAGTCCTGTGATCACGACAGGTTCAGGATTAATTCGTTATGTGATTGATGATGAATTAGAAGTCACCGACTTTTATCAGCAAGTGCCATGCTTCAAGTTTTTAGGTCGCAAAATGACGGTAGATCTGGTCGGAGAAAAGCTCGATCACAATGCTGCAGTTAAAGTGCTTGCAGAGTTTAAACAAGCGGATTATTTGCCGATTAGTATCTTGGGTATCGAACAATGTTCGGTTAAAAAACCACACTATATTTTACTTAGTGAAGGCAATGTAGACAAACAACCATCAGCTCAAGCACTAGATCGTTTGCTTAAACATAATTTTCATTATGAATTGGCACGCGATCTAGGGCAGTTGGATGAACCTGAAGTGGTACATGTACAAGATGCTTGGGACTACTACAAAACACTAGCCATGAACAATGGCATGATTGAAGGGAATATTAAGCCTGAACCGCTTAAGAAAATGAAAACAAAAATAATTGAGTATTGAGATGGATATCGATGTGTTAGATGCACCGTTCGACGAAACTGCGCTATATCATTCAAAGAATGAAACTAAGTTTGCGGTTCGAAATGCGACTGTAGAAGATGATGAGCAACTAATGAAAATTAGTGCTGAGAGTGTGCCAAGTAATGGCATTACCTTATCTTATGAGCGTCACCCGAGTTATTTAGCTGCTAGCTATGCACAGTATAATCGACCAGATTTAAAAGTGGTTGTCCCTGTGGACGATCCATCTATCGTGATTGCGATGATGAATTTGGGGTGGCGTTATTGTTATATCAATGGTCAGCCTGACCTAATACGTTATGTTGCCGATTTAAGAATGAATCCGGCGTATCGTGGTGCTAAAGTCATGCGCTTATTAATGGACTATGTCCACGATGAAATTCCGCAAGATACGATTTTTGAAAGTGTAGTTTTAAACGCTAATACTGTTGCTGCTAGTATTTTACATCATGAAAGATCAGGTTTTCCATTGCCATATTTTTATGACGAAATCCGAACCTTTACCGTTTCACAGGCAGTGAAACCAAAAACTTTCAATCAATATCAATTTAAAACCCTGACTGCTGAACATGTAGATGACGCGAATGATTTCATTTTAAAAATGAAAGACCATTATAACTTTTTACCTAGCTATGATTTTAATGCGTTGGTTGATGGTCAAAATCCATTTTGGGCAGGCTTAAATCTAGACGATTTTTATTTGATTTATGATCAGCACAATCTGTTGGTTGGACTCTACGGATTATGGAATCAAAAGAGTTTTAAACAAACCTGTGTGATCGACTATTCACGTCCATTAAAGTTGATGAAGCCGTTTTATAATGCCTATGCCAGTGTGCGTGGTGTGTTATCACTGCCAAAAATTCAGGGAACTTTTGATTATTTAATGTTGCATAGTCCACTATGTCATCCTGAACATCTGGATGTATTTGCAAGTTTGGTTTTTCATGCCAAGCAACAGACCAAGCGACGTGGCAAAGAAACCTATTGCATCACTTTGGCAGAGAAGGACCCGCGTATAGGATGGATGAAAAATACCACCTCTCACGTGTTAAAAGCCAAGCACTATTTTCATAGTTTTAAAGGCAATCCATATGCAGCTTTTGATCGTAAACGTATAAGTTATTTTGAAGCTGGGCGTATATAGTTGAAGTGATAGCCATCAAAAAATCAATTAAAACTGCCAAATCAATCATTTAATATCATTCTGATTGTGTACTTATGTAACTGAGTTCTTCAGTATACTGCGCAAAGAATAATCAGAATGAGAAAGACATGTCAAAATTGATGTGGGGAATTGGCAGTTTCGCGGTGCTTTCAGCAGCTGTGGTAGGAGGAAATTTATATGCAGATAAATCTCTTGCCCAATTTTATACACAGAATAATTGGTCAGCAGCTGTACAAGATGTTGATGTGAAGTACAGCAATTATCAAATGGGCTTGATGGGCGGAACGGTCGATTGGGTATTAACGCTGAAAACAGACCCGTGTAAACCCAAAGAAGTGATCGTATTGAAGGGTACCGATCAGATTCAACGTGGGTTGAAAGGTTATAATATCAACTCTAACTTTAAGATTGTTCAACAACAAAGTACGTCCGAATATGCCAAGCTTTTTGGTACGGACTTAACGGCAAAAACGTTGGTCAATTGGATTGGTCAAAGTAAAACAGATCTACAGATTCCTGCATTTAAAACGACTGCACAAGGTGCAACGGTACAAGCTGATGCCAGCCAATTGCAAATTCGGATCAGTAGTCTACCGGGGCAAGCCACTAAGGTATCTGAGCTTTCAATCCATTTACCTGTGGTTCGGTTGAGTGAAGGTCCAATGCAAACCATGGTGCAAAATTTTTCGATGAAGACCAATCAAGGTTTAAATCAGAAAAATCTCGAAAATGGTTTTGTTGAAATCCAAGCGGCTTCTATCAAACGTTTAGATCAAAAGTTCTCAGGCGGCATGCGTGGTATGCAATTGCGTTGGGAGACCGAACTAAATAAACATGATGTGGACTTTGAAGGCTACTTAAAAGCTGATGAGATGGATTTCCCAGGTTCACCGGTCACTAAAGATTTCGCACTGAATTTGGCATTGCATAAAGTTAATCTAGATAAAGTTCGTGCATTTAGTGAACTTTTGCATCAGGTGGAAAATTCATGTGATGCAGTGGGTGAATCAAGTGAAGAAATGACTCAAGCTTTCTTAGCTATCGCAAGCCAAGGTTTTGATTTTGAGTCTAAAGATAACTCGATCAGTATTGGTGGAGGTAAAGCCTCTGCAAATGTCGTGGGGAAAGTCATGCCGGGTCACCATGCCTCAATGGAGTCTTTTATTAAAATGGTGCCGAGCTTACTGGATTTTCAAGCAGACTTAAGTTTTGATAAAAATATGATGACTGCAATCATGAATAACTTTTTGCAATTACAGGGCAAAAGTTTGTCAGGACAGGAAGCTGAAGCCATGTTTGCTGGTTTTGAAACATCAGGGCAAGGCAAGCGCGATGGCGATAACATGGTCATGAGTATGCAATATAAGTTCGGTCAAAAGCTTTTTGGTCAAGCCATACAAAAGAAATAAGCAACCAGTAGTGAGTAGTTAAGTTTAAAAAATATAAAACCGTCATAGATTGGCGGTTTTGTATTTTTGGCTACAGAATTATGATTTTCAGTTTATCGGAACACAGCGGCCTAGCCATTGTTGAACAGTTGAAAAGTTGCTAGCGTCAATGGGCAACTAGCCAATGAAAACAACAATAGGAAAGACACCATGTCACACGATTATTTTTTTAGACGGAAACTTGTTCATTCATCCATGCCTAAATGTTCTTGGGTAAAACACAGTCTTATTAGTAGCATTTTTCTGATCGCTGTTCAGTCTACAGTTTTTGCGGGGACGCCAATTTCAGATCAACGTTTGTCGAATGAAACGCAAGGTAAAAAACAATTTAGTGAAGAAACCTTAGATATTATTGAGAGTGAAGCAGCTAAGCCCAAAGAATAGCAGCAGAACAATTCAAATCATAAATCTAATCGTAATAATAAGATCATTCAGGAGACCCAGCTTGAAGGCTCAACCATGAGTGATTATTTGCTTCAAAAGAAAAGGGCAGCGGATCAGGTCGGGTTAATACAATCTCCAGAAGTTGCACCGATTAACCGCATTGTGCTGCAAGAGCGACATGAAAATATTCGAGTAACGTATCCAGATGGAGTCGTGGTTGAAATGAAGCACTGACGTGCTTCATTTCATAGATCAGGAATTTCTAAAGTCAAACCTTAGATTTGTGGATGAGTGATTTTCCATGCACGGTGAATTTTGGTATTACGTTTAAAGTCTAGACCAATGGTTTCATTGCTGATTTCTTCAACATCAAACATTGCCATGATCACATCGTCCATCTCAAAACCACGGTAGTTGTTTGAGAAGTAAAGCGTACCGTCAGTGGTTAAACGGTTCATGGCACGTTTAAGCAAAGACATATGGTCGCGTTGGACATCAAACGTACCATAGAACTTTTTAGAGTTTGAGAAGGTTGGTGGGTCAATAAAGATCAGGTCATATTGCTCGTGACCTTCTTTCAACCATTCAAAACAGTCGCTAGAGAAGAACTGATGTTGTTCATCTGCATGATCTACAGTCAAACCATTCAGTACAAAGTTCTCTTTAGACCAGTTTAGGTAGGTATTTGACAAATCGACACTGGTCGTACTTGCTGCACCGCCAAGCGCTGCATGTAAGCTCGCTGTAGAGGTATAGCTGTATAAGTTCAGGAAGTGTTTGCCTTTGGCTTCTTTGGCAATGCGTAGACGCATTTGACGATGGTCAAGGAACAAACCTGTATCGAGGTAATCTGTTAAGTTCACCAAAATCTTAGCTTTGCCTTCTTGAACGATAAAACGTTTAGACGCAGTACTTTGTTTAGTGTACTGATTTTTACCTTCTTGGCGCGCACGTGTTTTAATGAAAATCGCATCACGACCTAAGCCTGTCACTGCACGAATCGCTTGAAGTGCTAAGTTAAAGCGTTTTTTGGCTTTTTCAGGGTCAATTTTTTTCGGTGGTGCATATTCTTGTACGTGTAAACGATCACCATACAAATCTACCGCGACATTAAAGTCAGGCAAATCGGCATCATATAAACGTAGGCAGAAAATATTTTCTTTGACTGCCCATTTTTTAAGATTCTGCATGTTTTTTTGCAGACGGTTAGTAAAGTCTTCTGCACCTTCAATTTTTTCAAATTGTTGCGGTTCCCAATGCTCTAGGAAAGGCTTTTGAACTGCCGCAGGTTTGACTGTACCAAAACGGACGTAAATTGGTAGCTTACCATTCATCAAACGCAAAATTTGTGGATCATTAAAGGCAAGGACATCGGCCTGTTCAACTTGTGCTGCAATAATTGCAGCAGGCTGATTTGGGAAGTTCTTTTGTAATAATGCCGATAGACCTAAATATAGTGCGCGGTTAGAGGCTTTATCACCTAAACGCTCGCCGTATGGAGGATTAGTGACAACAAAGCTTTTCTTACCTGTTGCTTGGAATTCTGGCCAGTCTGCAAGTGTACGTTCTTCAATTTTAATTTGATCAAGTACAGATTCGAAACCTGCAGCAATAATATTTTGTTTGGTCGCTTTTACCGCTTCCCAGTCTGCATCAAATGCATAGAATTGTGGGAGAGGATTTTCAAGTGCAGCTTTATGACGCTCAGCCGCTTCGCCTTTAATTGACATCCAAAGTTCATGGTCATGACCATTCCAACCATTAAAACCAAAACGACGAACAAGGCCAGGCGCGCGGTCAGTCAAAATCATTAAAGATTCAATGATAAAGGTCCCTGAACCACACATTGGGTCCAAGATAATATCGGGTTGATGTTGTTTAAGTTTTGCTTTCTGTAAGATAGCAGCCGCTAAGTTTTCTTTAATCGGTGCATCTGTCATGTAGCGACGGTAGCCGCGTTTATGCAGAGAGTCACCTGATAAATCTAAGCAATAAGTATGTTCAGTTTTGCCAGCTAATACATACAACGTAATTTCAGGTTGCTTAATGTCAATGCTAGGACGTTTGCCCACAGCTTCCATAAAGGAATCGACCACACCATCTTTAACACGTAAAGTTGCGAACTGAGAATTGACTTTAATGTCACGTTCGATGTGTAAACGCACGGCAAATGTACTTTGTGGTGCAAAAATAAGTGACCAATCAAAGTTTATTGCACCTTCATAGAGCTCTTCAGCCACATCACGTGCATCATGCGTGAACTCTAATTCATGTGTATGAATCGGGGTAAGTACACGGGAAGCCAAACGTGACCACATGCAAATACGGTATGCATCTTCAAGTGTGCCTTTGAATACAAGACGACCCGGGAACTGTTCAATATTTTGAACACCTAAACCTTCAATTTCCTCGCGGAGTAAGGTTTCCAGTCCATCTGCACAGGTAACCCAATATGTAGAAAGACGCGGTTTCGAATTCATGTAAATTTCCAAAGGCAAAAAAGCAATCGCATATTTTAACGTATTTTCGTGGATTTGGGCGGACGATATTGCGCTGAAACGGGAGAAATATCAGTAGAATTGAAAGACTTTATCAAATTTATTCTGTGTACATTGTGAGAAATATCACTTAATGGTACAAAAATTGCTATAACCCTGATCAAAATTCGATCTTTATAATATTGATATCATTAGGGGTATTTATGACAGGGCTGGCAATCAATAGTCAATCAAACGCATTTTCAATCGCAACCTTAATCTATGCGCGTTTACGTCGTGTGTCAGGTCGGGTTATTGACGCATTATATGTAGTTGAAAATGTCGAATATGCACGCTTTGTTTCTAATTTGGCTTTGGCAACGGCTGATCCTGAATTATCTCGTTTAGTTGCACGTTTATATAGTGAGTTGAATTTGCATGAAGTTGCAGTTTCAGTACCAGAAGAATCAATGGTTAACTCAGTATCGCATGAAACAGCAGAAATTTTAATGAGCGAACCGACTGCGGAAGATATCTATAAAGCACAGGTTGCACATCGTTATATCGGCGCCTTGCGTTAATTCAATCCTGCTGTGAGCAGTAGGTATATTTTTCTTGCTGCGCACAGCCTGATGTATAAACCAACTTCCTTATTTCAAGAGTTCTTGAGCTGCGCAGAAGGCGGCTGTTTATAGCTGAACTTTATCTGTTTGAAAGTATTCAATTCAATCAAAAATAAGGGTAGATGAAAGCCCTATTTGAAGGCTTTTCGAAAGGGGAAAGGTGAAGTTTAATTTAAAACGTTTAATTTATCTAATTGAAATGATAGATAGGAATTTGAAAATTCATTTTGAATAACATCATGCGTTTGCATTGAACGTTGAAAACTTCAACTGCCATTTGCCAAGATTCTCTGTATAATGCGTTAACTTAACGATAAGGAATCTCTCATGCACTTGGCGGCATTGCATACACCGAGCCAGATTCAACTCAACCAAGATGGTAACTTAAAACATTTCCTCACCATCGAAGGTCTTTCTAAAGAAACTCTCACAAAAATATTGGACACTGCACAGTCCTTTTTTAATGACCAAAATCAGCTGATTACCAACAACCTTTTAGAAGGCCGTACGGTAATGAACCTGTTTTTTGAAAATTCAACACGTACCCGTACCACTTTTGAAGCGGCAGCAAAACGTCTGTCTGCAAACGTATTGAACATTGATATTGCACGTTCAAGTACATCAAAAGGCGAGACACTGCGTGATACCTTGTGGAATTTAGAAGCGATGGCGACCGACATTTTTGTGGTTCGTCATTCATCGTCAGGCGCGCCGCACTTTATTGCCAAAGATGTTTGTCCGCATGTGGCAATCATCAATGCAGGCGATGGCCGTCATGCGCATCCTACGCAAGCCATGTTGGATATGTTGACGATTCGCCGCGAAACCAAAAAGAATTTTGAAGACATTTCCATTGCCATTATTGGCGATATTAAGCATTCGCGTGTTGCCCGTTCAGATGTCGCTGCATTGCAAACATTGGGCTGTAAAGATATTCGTGTCATTGCGCCAAATACTTTGCTGCCTTATGGTTTTGATGACTATGGCGAAGGCGTTCGTCTGTTCAACAACATGGAAGCCGGTATTCAAGACTGCGACGTGATTATTACTTTACGTATTCAAAACGAACGTATTGATTCTCCTGCGCTGTCATCTCAAGCCGAATTCTACAAAATGTATGGTTTGAATAAAGAGCGTCTGGCTTTAGCTAAACCTGACTGCATCGTGATGCATCCGGGACCAATGAACCGTGGTGTTGAAATTGACTCAAGTATTGCCGATGGCACTCAGTCAGTGATTTTACATCAGGTGACCAATGGTATTGCGGTACGTATGGCGGTACTGGCTTTGGCAATGCAAGGTCAGTTGCAAGATAAAGGTTTAATTGAAGCGATTGCGGTTTAAGGGATAGTCATGAGTATTGTTAAAGTTGAAAATGTACGTGTCTTAGATCCAATCAATCAAACTGACAGCGTACAGACAGTTTATATTGAAAATGGCCGATTGGTTGCCGAAAGCAATGCCGCTGAAACCATTGATGGTCAAGGCAAATGGCTGATGCCAAGTATGGTTGACCTTTGCGCGCGTTTACGAGAGCCGGGTCAGCAGCAGCACGGCACTTTAAAGTCAGAAGGTAAGGCTGCGCGTGCGAATGGTATTTTGCATGTGTTTACCCCGCCTGACTCTAAACCGATTGTGCAAGACAATGGTGCATTGATTCATGGTCTGGTGGAAAAAGCCATGCTAGATGGCGGCATTTATCTGCAGGTGATTGGTGCGCAAACTCAAGGCTTGTTAGGCAAGCAGCCGGCGAATATGGCAGGTTTGAAAAAAGGCGGCTGTACAGCAGTATCGAATGCCAATGCGCCATTTATGGACGATGATGTGGTGATTCGTACTTTGGAATATGCAGCGGGTCTGAACATGACCGTTGTGTTCTATGCCGAAGAACCGCAAATTGCCAAAGATGGTTGTGTGCATGAAGGCTTTGTCGCATCTCGTCAAGGTTTACCGATGATCCCTGCATTAGCGGAAACCGTAGCCATTGCAAAATATTTATTGATGATTGAAGCTACTAAAGTGCGTGCGCACTTTGGTCTGTTGTCATCAGGCGCATCTGTCGAATTAATTAAACATGCTAAAGCGAAAGGCTTGCCTGTGACTTGCGATGTAGCCATGCACCAATTACATTTAACTGATCAGTTGATTGATGGCTTTAACTCACTTGCACATGTTCGTCCGCCGCTGCGTTCTGAGCAAGATAAAGACTTGCTCCGCCAAGCAGTGAAAGACGGTGTGATTGATGCAATTTGTACGCATCATGAGCCGCTGAGCAGCTCAGCGAAAATGGCGCCATTTGCTGAAACACAGCCCGGTTTTACTGCATTTGATACCTATGTACCTTTTGGTATTCAATTGATTCAAGAAGGCCTATTAAGCCCACTGGAATGGGTTGAGAAAGTCACACTCGCACCTGCTAAAGTAGCCAATATGCAACAACGTTGGGCAGATGAAGCGGGTTGGGTACTAGTCGACCCAGAGCTTGAATGGACCATCAATAAAGACACGATTGTGTCAAATGGTAAGAACACACCATTAATTCAGCACACCGTTAAAGGTAAAGTGCTTCAAGCTTTTTATGCCGTTTAAGCTGAAGCTCAACATGGAAAATGTTGAGTCCTAGCATTTTAATTTGATATCTAAAAGTCAGCTTCGGCTGGCTTTTTTTATGAGGATTGAAATTAATAGATTGAAAATAGAAAAGAAATTAACGCGCTGACAAGTCCGAACAAATTATTACATTTGATCAAAAAATAAGCATATAAACTAAAGTACACATGAAAATAATGACAACCGCATGGAGTACAAATATGAATATAGACTTATTAGCGCTGATTAAGCAGCACGTCTCCTCGATTGTGCTGGACGGTGATACACAACACTTAACTGAAAAAAATTCAGCCATTAGCCAGTTTATTCCATTCCTGTTAAATATTTTTCGATCCAAACCTGAATTTATTGATACCTTTCAAAAACAGTTAAACCCTCGTATTAGTGATATATTTTCAGCAAATCCCACATTAAAAGATCAATTTTTGCAACATCTCGGTGGCGGTACGGCCACAACGTCAGAAATAGAGCAAACCTTAAACCACTCTATAGCTCCAACTTTAGGGGCACTTGAAAATGAAGCGGGTTCATCTGATCCCGTCGCAATCACGCATTTACTTGATAATCATGCAGATAGCATTTTGGCGGCACTACCACAATGGGCAGTGCCTTTACTCGCAGGTTTAGGGGTAAACACTGCAGCTGGCCGTACGTTACACCAAGCGCCTGTTGTTGAACCAACACCTGTTATCGTTGAAGAAAAACGCTCGAATTGGTTATTGCCAATTATTGCGCTGCTTATATTATTGGGTCTGATCGCATTTTGGTTTAAGTCTTGTACTAATAAAGAAGAACCAACCACCTCTGCAACAACGGTTGCACAGCCTGCTGCATCTCAGCCAGCACATTTGCAATTTAGCACCGGTACAGATGGGCAGTTAACCATCTGTCAAATTCAAACTGGTGATTCAAATTATCTTGAAATTTTGCAGCAACAAGTCAAACAGATCTTTAACTTTAATACGGGTTGTGGTGCTTCATCTGATGCCAGTTACCATACGCAATTTATTGATCAAGATACCATTCCAACGGTTCTGCAAAAACTTAAAGGTGTGCCAAATACCACTTTAACCTGGACAGAAAATCAGTTATCGATTTTGTCGCAAAATCCTGCGGATGCTCAAAACCTTGCCAATCAAATTAAGCCTTTAGCAAAAAATATGACGGTATTGGTTCAAGAAGGTGTGAGTGAACAAACTGCAGTAGATAACAGTATTACTGATGCACAAAAAGCATTAGCAAGCATTAACCCTGAACAAGTTCGTGCGCTAGATGTTGCGACTGCGCTGAACTTACAAATTATTAATTTTGCGACAGGTTCATCTGATATTCCTGACGTGAATAAATCGATTTTGGATCAAGCGGCAGCGTTAATGCAGCGCGCTACAGAAGTACATCTGACTGTACAAGGTCATACCGATGCTGTGGGTAATGCGGAAGCGAATAAAGCTTTATCGCAAGAGCGTGCACAAGCTGTGGTGGATTACTTGGTGTCGAAAGGCGTTGATCCTGCACAGCTTCAAGCGGTGGGTTATGGTCAAGAAAAACCGGTAGCAGAAAACAGCACCAAAGAAGGTCAATTCAAAAACCGTCGTATTGAGTTTGAAGTTTTAAATACCGAGAATGGCAAAGTACGAGATGTCACCAGCGAAGGCGTAACTGAAAAGACCAATTAAAACCGTACTAAATGAGATGATATATAAAAAATCCCTGCACATGCGGGGATTTTTCTCGTCAAAGCGCTGTAATTTTGAGTAAAATACGCCCGAAGAATAAAATCATAATGGTACTTATACAATGAAAAAAATAGTCATCACGAGCCTCATGTTGTCTGCGGCATTGATATCCGGCTGTGATAATTTTAAAAATAAAAAAGATACTGAAGCCAAAACGGAAGCGCCTGCTTTGGAAGATTGGAGTTGTACTGCACAAGCCAATATTGACCAATTGCAAGATCATTTAAAAAAAGAATATCTCAAAGAATTAAACAAAGAAATACGTCAGTCAGATTATGAAGCCGATCAGCAACTCATGGATCTGATTGTAAAAAATCTAAAATTTAACATTCAAAATGTCACGACTTTAACTGAAGACCCTAATAAAGCCAAAACATTGGAATGTAGCAGTCAATTGTTGGTGGTTTTCCCGAAAGGATTACAAAAGCGTGCTGAAAACGCCTATGCTGAACGACCATGTAACGAAGGCTGTGAAGAACGTGGTAATTATACTTTGAATGATTCACTCGAAGATGGTGAGTCAGGCTTAAGCATGGACAATGATCAGCTTAAAGGGAACTTTAGCTATAGCATCACTAAAACGGACAAAGATGGTTTAAGTTTAAGTGTCCCAAGTCAAAATGACGTAATTGATAGCGTTGTAACAGTGACACGTCATGCGGTGCTATATGCGGCATATAGTGCTCAAAATAAGCGAGACGAAGAATCCTATCAGCAAGGGATGGAGAGTCAATCTCAACAAATGAGCCTTGCACAAAAGGCGATGGATATTCGTAAGAAAGAGCTAGATCAGGATAATGCCAAAGTGGTGGATCGTATCAATCAGACTTGGGATCGTTTTAGTGATGAACAAAAGGCGCAGTTACAGCAAGATCAAGCAGACTGGTTTGAAAAGCGTGATATCGACTGTAAAGTGCTTGCACAAAAAAGTGTTTATTCATTAAATGAAAGTGAAAAAGAGACTTATCAAAAGCATTCGCAATACTGGGATGATGCGATGAATACGCAAAATCAAGAGTTGCAATATACCAAATGTTTTAATCAGAAAACTACAGAACGAATTGTATATTTAAATAACGTGTTTAATTGATCTAAAAGAAGAAAAGCCCTCAATGAAGGGCTTTTTTTTGAATCTTAGTTTATTGCTTGATGATCAAAACAGGAATTGGGCACTGCGTTAAAATATTTTGTGCTACGCTGCCCAGCATGGCTTTTTTTAAACCTGTGCGTCCATGCGAACCCATGATGATTAAGTCTGCAGAGATTTCATCAGCCACTTGTAAAATCCCTTCGGTTGGTGATACACCATGAATCAAACGGGTTTTAACTTCGATACCATCACGTACAAAGGTTTGTTTGATATCTTCTAAACGCAGCTGAGCACTTTTTTCAGCTTGCATAAAATATTCAGTGATTGCAGGTGCAACAGCATAGAAATCGACACCAACGAATGGATCAACAGCAACAACACTAACAATGGTCACTTGTGCATTTTGACTTTTAGCCAAGCTGAGCGCATGTTCAACAGCAGAATATGAAATTGGAGATTCATCCACAGGGACTAAAATTTGTTGATATTGACTCATATCTGCTTCCTTAATATTTTAAATGTTATCAATCTAATCTTGCTCTATTCACGATATTGTATGAATTAGACAAAAGGGTAAGCCTATGGGTGAAGGGTGTGCTGAATAGAAAAAAGCCCACATGATGTGGGCTTAGTCATCTTAAGCTTTTACAACCAACACAGGTAATTCAGTATTACTGAGTACATCTTGTGCGAAGCTGCCGAGTAGCATTTTCTTAAAGCCTTTACGACCATGTGAACCCATCACAATCAAATCGGCTTTGACTTCATTGGCTGCTTCTACCACACCTTCAGCAGAAACTTGGCCTTTAATGATTTTACTTTGTGCTTCTACACCCACTTCAGTTGTAATTTGCACAGCTTCTTTCAATGCGGATTCTGCATTTGCATAAGCTTGTACGAAATATTCTTTCATGATTGATGAAGAATAATAGAAGTCTGCATCGGTAAATGGGTCTTCAGCAACAAGGCTGATTAAAGTGAGTTGGCTGTTAAACGCCTTGGCAATAATTGCAGCTTTTTTAACTGCAGAAAACGAGATTTCTGAACCATCGACAGGTACTAAAATGTTTTGATATGACATGAAACAATCTCCTGTAATTTTGCTTTTAAACCCTATAGATTATTGATAACACATTGTCGTGCATGGTTCAATTTATTAATCTAAAAAATATTGTAAATTCATAAAATTACATAAATTAATGTCGATAAGTCGTCAAATAAATCTGAGCGGAAAACTCGGACTTTGTTCAAAAAACACTAAAATAAAATCGACTAATTTTCTCGGATTTTGAGCCTAAATGATCAATTTGAACTTTATAAAAATAAGCCTAAACTATATACAGTTTTAAATCTAAGATTTATAACAGAATTGATGCGATTGGATAGTTAGATATGTCATATAAAGTAGGGTTGGTTGTACTCAGTATTTGTTCAGTGTTGCATTTGTCTGGTTGTCAAAACACGCAAAGTAGTACCAAAGTGATTGCAGGTGCTTTTAACTTATCGACACAAGTTCAAAAGACCTTCATCAACCTACATGCACCTGACAATGTTATTGTGCAGTCAAATATTCAATATCTACAAAATCCAAATTTAAACTTAGATATCTATCAACCTGAAACAAGTACGGTTATTGCACCAAGACCAACGATTGTTTGGATTCACGGGGGCGGTTGGGTCTCTGGCTCAAAAGAACATGCAGGGGGATATTTTAAACGGCTCGCAGCCCAAGGTTATAATGTGGTTTCGGTTCAATATCAGTTTGCACCTGAAGCCATTTATCCTGCACAGCTCAACCAAATAGATGCTGCATTGACGTTTTTAAATCTACATGCGGCACAATATGGCATTGATTCTCAAAATATGTATTTGGCAGGGGATTCTGCAGGTGCAAATATGGCCAGTCATTATGCCGCCTTGGTTACGAATCCAGGTTTTGCGCAAGCGTCAAAGATTCAACCTGTATTAAAGCCTTCACAGCTTAAAGGGCTGATTTTGCATTGTGGTATTTATGATTTAAACAGCTTTGTAAATACTGCACCCACAGAGATTGGACTGATCGAGTGGGGCGTCTATAACTTAGTTCAGGCCTATACCGGAGACAAAAAAGATGATGCCGAGTTTTTAACGCGTATTTCAACGGCCTCAAATATTAATGCAAATTATCCACCAGTATTTATCAGCGGTGGTAATAAAGATTTTTTAACCAAAACTCAATCTGAGCCTTTTGTAGAAAAATTGAAGGCAAATAATGTACCTGTGACAGCGGTATTTTATCCAGATTCGAAAGAATTTTTGGTACATGAATATCAATTTATGATGAGTAAAAAGGCCAGTCAGCAGACCTTTGATCGTACTTTAGAATTTTTGCAACAACACACACAGACCGTCAAAAATTAAAAACAGACTTAAAAGGCTTGCAGAATAATCTTTAACTTAATAACATACCTACCAGTTGGTATGTTTGTTTTGGAATGATTAATGAATTCGGTAACATTGGCCTATGGCTTACTGTCATTGGCGATTATCTCAGAAGTAATTGGTTCGACATTTTTGGTGAAGTCAGAAGGCTTTACCAAACTTGCGCCTTCATTGGCTGTCGCAGTTTTATTCTGTTTAGCATTTTATTTATTGTCTCAGGTGATTAAAGTCATACCACTTGGTATTGCTTATGCCATTTGGGCAGGCGTTGGTATTGTTTTAACCGCACTAATTGGCTACTTTATCTTTCGTCAAAGTTTAGACCTCCCAGCCATGTTAGGGATAGGCCTGATT
This sequence comes from Acinetobacter sp. CFCC 11171, assembly GCF_003268405.1. NCBI lineage: Bacteria > Pseudomonadati > Pseudomonadota > Gammaproteobacteria > Moraxellales > Moraxellaceae > Acinetobacter > Acinetobacter sp. CFCC 11171. Next base: position 80,123 of record NZ_LQXP01000005.1, read on the forward strand.
GTTTCAGGTGTGGTCGTGATCAACCTGTTTTCAACTTCAGCTGGACACTAATATGGATAATCCGCATCAGCGCAAGAAAGAGCCTCAACTGATACGCCAAAGTATTTTGCAGCACGCAATCCTTCTTGCTGCTGATAAAGGTGTTAATGGGGTGTCGATTCAAGCCGTTGCGGATTTAGTTGGGGTTACAAAAGGTGGTGTATTTCATCATTTTTCAAATAAGCAAAAGCTCTTAGAGTCCATGATTGTGATGCTTTTGGCTCAATTAGACGAGGTCGTTGACCGATTAATTGACGAAGACCCTGAGCCATACGGTCGTTTTACCCGAGCCTATATTGAAATTACTTTAGAAAAACAAATCATGGGTTTGCAACAGTCTTGGTCCGCGATTTCGATGACCATGCTGACAGATAAAACTTTTAATGAATATTGGATCGAATGGATGAACTCACGTTTAGAGCGTCATCATCAGACAGATTCGGATATCGAACTGAAAATTGTTCGTTATGCAGCCGATGGTATTTGGCTCACCGCTTTTACAGAAGTGGAAGACGAAAGCGAAACCCAATTATTAAAACAAGAACTGATCGCCCGAACGTATCGAGTGAAAGAGATTAAATAACTGATTTTACATACGTAAAAGTAATTACGCATTTTTAAAATTATTTTTAAGTCTATTCGACAGAGTCTTACATCTAGGGATTGAATAAAGGGATTAACCTTCGGCTGGAGGTACTCTTGAAATGTTGTTTCTCATTCGGCAAAATGAGAATCGTGCTACGTAAGGAAACCATCTTGCGGAGCATTGCTCCTCACCGCAAAAACATTTTTGATTATAAATAGTCCTATCTCAAACACATGCGGATGACGTTACCGCGTATCATTCTTTATTTGAAGCAAATTATTTAACTGAGGGCTTAATTTCTTTTATATTTGAAAATAGCATGCACGACTAAACCAAAGACCAAACCCCAAAATGCAGAGCCAATACCAAAAAACTGTACGCCCGATGCACTAAACAAGAAGGTGAGTAGAGCGGCGTCACGTTCACTCGCTTCTTGGAAAGCAATGACGATGTTGTGTCCAATGGTGCCTAGTAGGGCAATGCCTGCTAAAGCGGTAATAAATACCAATGGGAAAGCGGTTAAGAAACTCACCAAAGTGGCTGCAAACAGGCCCATCAAAATATAAAAGAAGCCACAGGTCATACCTGCGATATAGCGCTTTTTCTCATCGGGGTGGGCTTGGTCATCTAGACTGATGGCAGCACTAATCGCAGCAATATTGACACTAAAACATCCAAATGGCGCGAGTAGCGTTTGGGCTGTCCCAGTCCAACCGATCAGTTGATTAACGTGGGGTTGATAGCCATAACTTTTAATCATGGCTAAACCAGGTAAATATTGAGATGCCATATTGATTACAAAGAGGGGCAGCGCCAAACCCAGTATTGCTGAGATCGAAAATTCAGGTGTGACCCAAACCGGCTGTGCGAGTTCTAAATTAAGCGCCGGTAATTGAAAGCCAAGTAACAATGGACAAAGCATAATGCCAATGATCACCGTAATGACAATGCTATAACGTGGTAACAGTCGTTTACTGATGACATAAGCCGCGAGTAAACCCAGAACGAATGCCCATTCATTTTGTAAATTGACAAATAGCTCAATACCAAATTTAAGGAGTACACCCGCCAACATTGCACTAGTTAGACATTGCGGGATATAGCGCAGTATTTTTTCAAAAATGCCTAAAAATCCGAGTACTGCTGTCAATAAGCCACAGACCAAGAAAGCACCTAGGGCGGCATTCATGCTGTAACCATTTGCAGTCGCTAAAATCAGTGCTAGTCCTGCAGTGGACCATGAAGTCGCAACGGGATATTTAAATTTCCAAGACAGAATCAGCCCGCTTAAGCCGATACCCAAACCTAGAGCCCAAAACCAAGAGGTTATTTCTGCAGTGTTGGCACCGAGCATTTGTGCAGATTGGATCACCAAAACAGCCGAGACACTGATCCCGACTAAGAACGTAATAAAACCTGCAAAAGCAGCTGGAATGGAAAAGTCTTGGAGTAGTTTTTGCATAATGATCGAGCTATGACTATTGTTGGCGCAGATTTAGAATGACATTTTTCAGGATGATACGCTCAAGTCTTGTACAGTAAAAGTGCTTAACAAGATGTTAGGGAAATACTTTATTTATTCACGAACGACACTTTAACAAACGGCACTTTAATAGTACGAACCGACAACCTAGATTGTGGATGTTTCATCCATTCAAAATTTAAAAGCATTGTAAATTTTTATAATTAAAAAAATTTAACTATGTCTCACATGTCATTTACAACGTAGATGTCGCAAGTTTTAGACCAAATCCACAAAATAGAAGACCAACCGCTGCCACGCAGCATGCCGTAAATTTATAGCGATGGCTAAAATAGGTAGCCAGTTTTGCACCCGAAAAGATCAAAATCGTTAAATAGCTCATACTGATAATTTGCAATACGATCGCGAGTACGGTAAATGTAATCGCAGGATATGGATATGCAGGATCAACGAATTGCACAAAGAACGATAAGTAAAAAAGAATGGCTTTAGGGTTTAAAATACTGATGGTTAATGCAGTCTTAAACGGTTTCAATTCATTCAAACTCAGTTGCTTGGTGTTGAGTTGTTCTGGCATCTGAACGGCATTCCATGTTTGGTAGGCAGCCTTGAAAAGTTTGATACCTAGATAACTTAAATACAGCGCACCGACAATTTTTAATAATAAGAATAACCAAGGGAAGGCGTGAAGTAAGGATGCAGCCCCTAGAGCGGTGAGTAAGATTAAGATTAAATCGCCAGTATAAACGCCAAAAGCGCCTAAATAGCCGACCTTAATGCCATAGCGAGAAGCAACAGACATGACATAAAGTGAATTTGGCCCGGGTAAAATCACAATTAATATCGTACCAATAATAAAGGTCGTTAAGTCTGTGATTCCAAACACTGAAGACACTCAAATAAAAAACCGAAGCTGTAGTATACAACTTCGGTTCTAGATGAAACTGAAAATTTCTAATTTATGCTTTTATTTCAGCATCTAAGCCAAAAGTTTGACGCAGTAAGCTACTTAATTGCTCACGGGCTTTAATAAAGCCATCAATACCGCCTTGTAATAGTTGGAAAGACATTAAGTCTTTTTCAACTTCAGCTTTGAAAGTTTGCTTGTCGAGCACTTGTACATCGTGTTGACAGTGTGCATGCGCATGATGATTAGACAGTTGCACTTCAACGGTACGCTGATCTTTTTCCAGTTCTGCCAATAAATTTGGTGAAACTGTCAATAAATCACATCCTGCTAAGCCGAGCACTTGATCAATACTACGGAAGCTAGCCCCCATAATTTCAGTTTTGATGTCATGTTGTTTATAGTAGTGGTAAATCTGCTTAACTGATAACACGCCTGGATCTTTCTCAATCGGGTAGCTATCCACATTTTCAGCTTTTTTGTACCAATCTAAAATACGACCAACAAATGGCGAAATCAGCGTGACTTGAGCATCTGCACAGGCTTGAGCTTGATGCAAACCAAACAACAGAGTCAGATTACAGTGAATGCCTTCAGCTTCAAGGGCTTTAGCGGCTTGAATGCCTTCCCACGTTGAGGCAATTTTAATTAAGATACGGTTTTGATCGATACCATACTGTGCATATAAAGCCAGTAACTCTTTAGCTTTTGCAATGGTGGCATCAGTATCATAAGACAAGGCTGCATCGACTTCTGTAGATACACGTCCTTCGATCAATTTTAAGATTTCTACACCAAATTTGACCGTAAGAATATCGATGGTGCGCTCAACCAGCTCATCGTTTTGATAACCTTCTTTACGCGCTTGTTCAAAAGCACTTTCAATCAGTTCTTTATTTTCAGGTTGATTTGCCGCTGCTGTAATTAAAGATGGATTTGTGGTCGCATCCAATGGACGGAATGTATTAATCGCAGCTAAATCACTGCTGTCAGCAACAATCGTTGTTAGGCTTTTTAATTGGTTTAACGCATTTTGAGTCATTTGAAATCTAGTTCTTAATGTTCTTGGTGTACATACTTTTATAACACAATCTGTTTAGAACCCAACCAAAAAACGCCCAATTAGGCAGTCTAAATCGTAGTTTTTCGTGAATTTCGGATGTGATTAATCAAAAAATGAGCAGCCGAGCCGAGAGGTTTTTCACGGTTCCAGACTAAGTCGACGAAATATTCAAATTTGGGTGTGAAATCTTGAAAGCTTAAGATTTTGAGTTGATCTTTGAGCGTCGGATTTTCATTAAACATCTCTAATGGAAGCACACCCCAACCCAGACCTTGAATAATCATAGAACAGGCTGAGTGGTGGTTATCTGTACGCCAACTGTGTTTGGAAAATAACAATTCTGGTTTGATGCTTTTATCACGACTTGCAACCACGATTTGCCGACTTTGCAAAATTTGCTCAAAACTGACTTGCTTAAATTTAGACAGGGCATGTTTTGTCGCTGCAACAGGAACCAATGCTTCACGCTTCAATTCGACAAATTGTTCATAACTCTCAAGCTGTTCACGTTCAAACATTAGAGCAAGCTGCGCTTGACCCTGTAATAACATCTTTTGAGCATCTTCTTGAGGCGCAGAAAAAATATTGATTTGCAAAGATGGAAAATGAGTTTCTAGCAAAGAGATATAGTCGGTCCACTGCGTATGAAGCAGTTCTGATACCACCACGATATTCAGTGAAGACTCTAAACCATGACTCAGCGCAATCGCATGCTGTTTCCACTGATTGATTTCTATCAATAATTGTTCAGTTTTCTCATACAGGTTAAGCGCTTGAGCGGTGGGCACAGGCTCACGACCAACGCGCTCAAACAGTTTAAGGTTGAGATCAATTTCGAAATTCGCAATGGACATGCTGACAGCCGAAGGTACTTTGCCGAGTTGTCTGGCGGCTGCGGAAAATGATCCTGTTTCCATGACTGTTTTAAAAATCATCAGTTGTTCTTGATTAATATTCATGTGCATATAAAAAATAAAGGAATACAACCTTTCAGTAATATTGAAAGAACCTAACTCGATTAATCAATAATATAAAAATAAAATAAGTTTTTTACAAATGATAGAGTGTTTCAAAATGACGATTTCCAAGAGAAGGATTATTCATGCGCTAAGCTATGAGATCATCCTATTGGTGATCATTGCTATTGCGTTAAGTTTTATTTTTAAAGTTCCGATGGAGGTGACAGGTACGCTCGGTATTGCAATGGCGGTCACTTCTGTGATTTGGAACATGATTTTTAATCATTATTTTGAAAAATTTGAAGCAAAAAGAAAGTTAAAAAGAACCTTTGGTGTACGTGTTTTACATGCAATTGGATTTGAGGGCGGTTTAATGCTTGCAACCATCCCAATGGTGGCTTATGCCATGCATATGACCTTATGGCAGGCGATTTTGCTCGATTTTAGTATGACCATGTGTATTTTAGTCTACACCTTTATTTTCCAATGGTGCTATGACCAGATCGAAGCGTACCTAGGTTACCAACCACAATATCATTAAATTTCAATAAGAAAATCACATTGGCCTGTATTGATAAGTACAGGCCTTTTTTGCATTAAAATAGTGCAAAAGTTTACAAATAACAATATATAAAAACATAATATAAATATAAAAAATTATACTAATTACATAACTTTTAAACATAAGAACAAAGAATGTTTTTATAAGTGGATTAAAAAATATGCAAGACAAGGAGTTAACATATGAAATTGATAAAAATTGTCACACCTGTTGTTTTACTTGGGCTTACACAATTTACATTTGCAGATGGTAACTTTAAACGTTTTTTCTGTATCTGCGGGTTGGATGCATGTGATGCCGTAAGGTAAGGCGAATCCTTTTAATATTCGTACTGCTGTATCTCCAGTGACTACAATTCCTGTTGGTACTATTTCTCTAGGTTCATTACTCGGATCAATAGATGGGGATGCACAAGTTCCAGGTTTACCAGAGGGTATGACAGGCAAAGACATATTATTTCCAGTATTTGAGGAAATGCTAGACCAGCCTGATGATTGGTATGCACTGGGTTTTTTGGATGAGGATGGTAATCTAGTTGCTACAGAATCAGGAGATGCTGAAATTAGAGGGCTTGATCAATGGACTAATCAGGGTACAGGCTTAGAAGCAGATGATGTAGATACTTTAGGTTTAACATTTAATTATTATATTAATGATAATGTTTCATTACAGATGATTGGCGGGATTCCACCTAAAGTCGATATTAAAGGTGTGGGTATTATTAATGCACCATTATCTGGAATTGCAATATTGCCACCAACTTCTATATTACAGATAGCGGGTATATCTGAGTTTGAATTAGCACAAGCTATTGAAATTACCAACCTTGGGGCACGTAAAAAAGCTTCTACAGCGCGTGCTTGGACACCGGCGCTTGAAGTTCAGTATCAATTCGGAAAATCAGGTGTGAATAAGTTCCGTCCATATGTAGGGGCGGGCATTACGTATGCTTACTTTAACGAAATTAAATTAGATAAAGGCATTGAGGCAGATCTACAAGTGGCGGGTCATATGATCCAAAATATGTTAGATGGAAAAGGTGGCGCAGCTCTAGATCGTAAAGTGAGTACTGATGCGAATGGTGATGCCTATCGCATGAAAGTTGATGTAGATACCGATACGGCTATCGCACCAATTGTAACCGCTGGTTTTACCTATGACATTACTCCTAGCTGGTATGGTGTTGCATCAGTGTCATATGCAAAACTTAATAATCAGGCAACGATTAAAGTTTTGAATGAAACGACTGGGCAACAGATGATTCATTCATCTACAAAAGTGGATATTGATCCATTAATTACTTATTTGGGTGTGGGTTACCGCTTCTAATGTATAGGTATAAAAAACCGCTCATATGAGCGGTTTTTTATATTGCAGATTAATTATTTTTCAATAATTGCTGTCACACCTTGACCACCTGCAGCACAGATCGAAACAAGAACGCGACCTGAACCTTTTTGGTTCAGCAATTTTGCAGCAGTCGCAATAATACGACCGCCAGTTGCAGCAAATGGGTGACCTGCAGCAAGAGATGAACCTTTCACGTTCAATTTAGAACGATCAATTGAACCCAATGGTGCATCTAAGCCTAAACGTTCTTTACAGAACTTCGGATCTTCCCATGCTTTAAGCGTAGACAATACTTGAGATGCAAACGCTTCATGAATTTCATAGTAATCGAAATCTTGTAGCGTAATACCTGCACGTTCAAGCATACGAGGCACTGCATACGCAGGCGCCATCAATAAGCCTTCTTTTTTCTCTACAAAGTCAACCGCCGCTGTTTCTTGGAAGGTTAAATAAGCAAGCACTTCGTGACCGTTTGCTTTCGCCCATTCTTCAGAGGCAAGAAGGACACATGATGCACCATCAGTCAGTGGAGTCGAGTTACCCGCAGTCATCGTACGCGCATCGCCTTTACCAAACGCTGGTTTTAACTTCGCAAGTTTTTCTACAGAAGAGTCTGCACGTAAGTTGTTGTCACGTTCTAAACCTAGGAATGGCGTAATCAGGTCATCGAAGAAACCTTCTTCGTAAGCAGCTGCCATTTTTTGATGTGAAGATGCAGCAAGTTCATCTTGCGCTTCACGTGAAATACCCCATTCAAGTGTCGTAATGGCTTGATGATCACCCATAGAAAGACCTGTACGTGGCTCACCGTTTTTCGGTGCATCCATCAAATCTTTAACATTAATTTTAGTTAATGCTTTTAGGCGGTCTTTACCCGTTTTAGCAATGTTCAATTCAAGTAAAGCTTTACGTAAACCATCACCAAAAGCGATCGGTGCATCAGAGGTTGTGTCTACACCGCCAGCAACACCCACTTCGATTTGACCCAAAGCAATTTTATTAGCAACCAAGAAAGCAGCTTGTAAACCTGTACCACATGCTTGTTGAATATCGTAAGCAGGTGTTTCAGGAGCAAGTTCGGTATTGAGTACACACTCACGGGTCATGTTAAAGTCACGACTGTGTTTTAACACGGCGCCAGCAACAACTTCACCAAGGCGTTGACCTTGAAGGTTGAAACGTTCAACAAGACCATTTAATGCAGCGGTGAACATATCGCTGTTTGATGCAGTGAAGTAAGCGCCGTTAGAACGAGCGAAAGGAATACGATTACCACCGATAATAGCAACGCGGCGAACTGTGTTTTGACTCATGGTATTATCCTGTTGAACAGACGTTTGAGTTGTTGATTTTGAAGCTGTTTTAGGGTTTGAAGCGGGTGTCTTATTACGTGTAGATGCACGACGAGGACGGCTCGTTTTAGCGGCATCACTTGTAGACTTGGTTGCTGTGCCCGTACTTTTAGCGGTACGTGGTGTACTCTTTGATGTATTTGACACAGTTTCCGTGGTCGGAGTTTCGACTGCTGGATTTTCTTGAGTTGTTTTGCTCATAAGGCTTTTCCAAGCATGTGGATGATCTTCTTGTTGGGTACATTAGCATATTCACCAAATGGGTAAATTGACTAAAATGACATTCGCTAAAGCATTCAGGTCAAGCCATCTGCGGTTTAACTCAAGTATGATTCCATGGAAACTGATGGAACTATTGAAATATAAGTATCTGACATCATCTTGAAGTTAAAGGGATATCTTCAGATCCATCAAAAATTAATCTGTATGAGAGATAATAAACATGACTGATCAATACCAAACATTTGCAAAATCTCCTATTGGTAAATTTGTCATCAAAAATTTAGGTTTACCATCACCGACTTTTTTAGAGCGTTTTGAGTCTGCAACACCTGTAGTAAAAGGTGCGGTTTTATTCGGTGCAGCGCCTGCTTCAACATTATCTGGTGCTATTGCACAAGTCTTGGCAAATATTCATGCCAATAGCTATGCAGGCAATAATGCTGAATTACAACAAGCTGCTGCCAAGTCAGGTTTAAACCTAAGCGCATTTAATGAAGGTGATAAAGAGTCTAAGTTTAAAGTTGTAGTTTTTGATGCATCTGGTATTCAAAATTCAGAGCAACTTCATTCGCTTTATGCATTCTTTAATCCAATTGCTCGTCAAATTCAGGCATCTGGACGTGTTGTAGTAGTAGGTACAACGCCTGAAACAGCGAAGACTGTGAAACAAGCCATTGCACAACGTGCCCTTGAGGGTTTTGTGAAGTCTGTGGGTAAAGAATTTAAAAAAGGCATTGCTGCTCAACTTGTGTATGTAGATGAAGGGGCAGAAGCAAACTTAGAGTCTGCACTACGTTTTGTGATTTCACCACGTTCAGCTTATGTATCGGGTCAAGTAATTCGTGTATCGAAAGCAGACGTTGTTGATGTTGATTGGAACAAACCGCTTGCAGGCAAAACAGCTGTAGTAACAGGTGCAAGCCGTGGTATTGGTGAAGCAATTGCACATGTATTGTCACGTGATGGCGCGCATGTCATTTGTTTAGACGTTCCACAGCAGCAAGCAGACCTTGACCGTGTTGCAGGTGAAATTGGCGGTTCTACGCTCGCGATTGATATTACTGCAAGCGATGCCGGTGAAAAAATCAAAGCTGCTGCAGCTGCTCAAGGTGGTTTGGATATCATCGTGCACAACGCAGGGATTACCCGTGACAAAACTTTGGCCAATATGAAGCCTGAGCTTTGGGATTTGGTGATTAACATTAACTTGTCTGCGATTGAGCGTGTAAATGATTACCTTCTTGAAAATGATGGCTTCAATGCAAATGGTCGTATTGTTTGCGTGTCTTCCATTTCAGGTATTGCAGGTAACTTAGGTCAAACCAACTATGCTGCTTCTAAAGCAGGTGTAATTGGTGTGGTTAAATTTACTGCTCCATTATTGAAAAATGGCGTAACCATTAATGCTGTTGCTCCAGGCTTTATTGAAACGCAAATGACTGCTGCGATTCCATTTGCAATCCGTGAAGCAGGTCGTCGTATGAACTCAATGAGTCAAGGTGGTTTACCTGTAGACGTTGCAGAAACGATTGCGATGTTTGCTTCAACTGCATCGACAGGCTTGAACGGTAATGTGGTACGTGTGTGTGGTCAAAGCTTGTTAGGGGCTTAATACATTCCTCTTAAAATTCCCTCTCCTTTTAGGAGAGGGCTAGGGAGAGGTAAAAATTTGCTATAAATGGAATGGGGCTAACCCTCATTCTGGCCTTCTCCTCAAGCCATATATGGCGCAAGAGTAGAGGCTTTTAAAACATTGAAATAAAAACTTCCAAAGGTTTAGTATGAATACTCGCCATTTTAGTCAACTTCCAAAACCTTATTTAGCCTATCCAAAAGTGATTCAAGGCTTGATTTTTAAAAAGCCTAAAGCTGAAAAAGTGCTGCCGCAAGTTGAATATGTGGTGGATTCATTTAAGGTCGATCAAAAACATTTAAAAGCTTATAACGAAGTGTGTGGCTTTAAAAACAATGGTTATATCCCAGCGATTTATTTGGCGGTGCTTTCTCAAAGTTTGCAAATGCATATGATGACTACGGAAGCTTTTCCATTTGCGATCTTAGGTTTGGTACATATTCGTAACCAAGTGAAGCAATATCGCAAAGTAGCTGTGAATGAAACACTGTCATTGTCATGCAAATTTGGTGAATTACAGCCACATGATAAAGGCGTGCAATTTGACTTTATTACCACTGCAAAAGTGGGCGATGAAGTGGTTGTAGAATCATTAACTACGTATTTAGCACGTCAAAAAACAGAGAACAAAGCTGCGGCAAAATCTACCGAAACAAAGTCAGCTGAGTTGCAAGTTCAAGCTGAATGGAATGTTTCTGAAAATACCGGTCGCCGTTATGCGTTGACTTCTGGTGACTTTAACTTGATTCATATTCATGCTGTAACCGCTAAAGCGTTTGGTTTTAAACAAGCCATTGCACATGGTATGTGGAGTAAAGCCAAAGCCTTGTCGAGCTTAACTTTGCCAGATGCCTATGAAGCGGATGTCTGGTTTAAATTACCGATGTATTTGCCTTCTCAAGTTGAGTTCCTTACTGCACAAACGGGTAAAGATACAGAGTTTGCTATTCGAAATAGTAAGAACAAAAAGCCGCATGTCGCGGGAAGTGTGAAGGCACTTTAAGACTTAAGCCTAAATCGATATCGGTTTAGGCTTTTTTGTTTTAATCTCAAGTTTAAATCTCAAGTGATTCATATTCAAAGGAATGATGATGCAGGCGCTCAAAGAATATCTATTTGCACAGAAGAATAATTATCAAGGTACAGTCGACGAGGCGTTTCAAGATTTGGCGGCGCAATTTAGCCGGATGCAGGATGCTCGAACCCACTTAGGCGGAGCAGCCTTAGTGGTGTATTTTAAAGGTCAAAAAGTCGTGGATATTTGGACTGGTAAAAAGTCAGCTGAAGAAGCTTGGCAGTCCAATACGCCCTCGGTCTGTTATTCCACGGGTAAAGGCGTACTTGCAACGCTTGCACATATCTTAGTGAGCAAAGGCTTTCTTGATTACGATACTCCCGTTGCCGCATATTGGCCGGAGTTTGCTCAAAATGGTAAGTCGGATATCACATTAAGGCACATGCTGAGTCATCAAAGTGGTTTATACGATATCCGTAATATCATTGAAACAGCATCTGAAATGGCAGATTGGCCACATATGCTTAAAGTCATCGAACAAGCTAAGCCACGTTTTGAGCCGACAACTGATGCGGCATATCAACCATTAACCTTCGGTTGGCAAGTAGGTGGTGTACTTGAAAAGGCCACAGGTCGACCGCTTACAGAATTGATGCAACAGTATTTGGTTGAACCTTTAGAGTTGGATCATGCTTTTTTTGGTGTACCAGAGCATCAACTTGGTAAGGTTGCACGCTTGATTCCGAAAAAGAAAAAAGAAGAACGCACTATAGATGCTTCTGTTCAAGAAAATACCCAAGCGCAGACAACGAAAAAAAAGACCGAGACACGAAAACCATCAATCTTTGATCAGCTCCTGCAAATTTCAGGACAAAATTTGCAAGACTTTCAAGATGGTATGATTCCAAAAGGAATGCGCAAGTTTTCATTTTTTAGTGATGAGGGTTTGCAAGCCATTATTCCTGCGGCAACAGGCGTATTTAGTGCTAATAGTTTAGCGAAAATCTATGCAATGCTAGCCAATCATGGCCAGTGGCGAGGACAGACCTTAATCACACCACAAGTTTTTGAATCTTTAAGTAAAATTCAATATAAAAAACGTGATCGTATTATGCCTTTACCGATGAATTGGCGTTTGGGATATCATCGAATTTTAACTTTAGGTAAATCTAGTGAAGGTTTTGGACATATTGGTTTTAATGGTTCTGGGGCCTGGTGTGATCCGCAGCGTGATTTAAGTTTTGCTTATACACATAACTTTGCGACGGGTTCAATTACCGGCGATTATCGCTTATGGGGCTTAACTCAAGAAACGCTACGCTGTGCAGACAAAGCACTTAAAGGACGCAAGGGCTGGCTTTAAGATACTTCGGGATAGAACAGAAATTGGGGAAATGTGAAAAATATGCTATTTTCCCTCGCTGTTTTAGACTGCTGTGATATCCCTATGAAAAAGTTGTTTTGATTCCCTTAGTGGCAACGTCGGCAATGTTGGGTTGTCAGGATTCAACTCAAACGAAAGCAAAAGAGATAGAAGCGATTACTGCCGAAAAACAGCAAGTTGCATGGGTGGGTGATTTTAAAGGCACAACACCTTGTATGGGCTGTCTTTCTCGTTGTGAAGATTGTCCCGGTATGGCTGTGGCTCTTGAGCTACATGAAGACCAAACCTATACACTTACTCGTGAAAGTCTAAGTGGTCATAACGAAGTAGAAGTGCTAAAAGGTGTAATTCGTTTTAAAGATGAATCAAAGCAGCAGCTAGAACTTATGAATGTGCAAACGCGTAATCTTTTGTATGTTGATTTGGATCAGCAATTACTTGAAATTCGGGAAGACCAGACGGCGAAACGCTATCAAATGCAGAGTGATTTCCTTTTAAATAAAGCAGTTTAAGCATTCGTAATTTATATTAAATTTGCCTGATCATTGTGATAGTTCAAGATCGGATTTTTATTGTCCAAACTCTGCCATTTATTTCACTATTAGACAAAAAAACAGTATGCTTACACCTGTAAAAAGGAGCATACATGTATCAAGTACTTGCACGAAAATACCGTCCACGAAATTTTATTGAACTCGTGGGACAAAACCATGTGTCACGCGCACTTACCAGTGCCTTAGAACGTGGTCGGTTACATCATGCGTATTTATTTACAGGTACTCGTGGCGTGGGTAAAACCACTATTGCCCGTATTTTGGCAAAATGTCTGAATTGTGAAACAGGTGTAACATCAACGCCGTGTGAAGTCTGCCCAACGTGTAAAGCAGTAAATGAAGGTCGTTTTATTGATTTAATTGAAATCGATGCGGCATCACGGACCAAAGTTGAAGATACCCGAGAACTTCTCGACAACGTTCCTTATGCACCAACCCAAGGTCGCTTCAAGGTTTATCTGATCGATGAAGTGCATATGCTCTCTACGCATTCATTTAACGCGTTATTAAAGACTCTCGAAGAACCGCCAGAGCATGTGAAATTCTTATTTGCAACTACAGATCCACAAAAATTACCGATTACTGTCATTTCACGTTGCTTGCAATTTACTTTGCGTCCTTTAGCGGTGGATGAAATCACATCGCATTTGACAGATATCTTACAAAAAGAACAAATTCAAGCGGAGCAAGATGCGATTTGGCAAATTGCTGAATCGGCTCAAGGTTCACTGCGTGATGCATTGTCACTAACTGATCAAGCGATTGCCTATGGTCAGGGTTCAATCCAGCACCAAGATGTTAAAGACATGTTGGGCCTAATTGACCGTACGATCATTTATGATTTGATTTTAGCCATTCATCAAAATCAGCGTGAACGCGTGAGTGCTTTACTCATGCAATTCCGTCAACAAGCGCTGGATGTTTCGCTGGTATTAGATCAGTTGATTTCAACGTTACATGAACTGGCATTATTACAATACTTGCCAGACTTAGCGTTGAAATATAGCGCTGAGATCAATCAAAAAATTATGCAATTGTCGCAGTTGATTTCAGCTCAAGATTTGCAGTTGTATTATCAAGTCGCATGCAAAGGTCGGGCAGACTTGCAGTTGGCAGTGACACAAGAGCAAGGTTTTGAGATGTGTGTGCTGCGTCTATTAGCATTCCGTCCATTACAGCCAAACGAAATGTTGGTCTCTGCCGTACAGCAAGAGTCAGCCGCACAGCCACAGCTTGCTCAAAATCAGGCCGAAACAGTTCAGCCGACTCAAACACAGTCTTTGCAGCAACCCAATACCGTTGTTGAGTCTGCTGCGCAGGTTGCCACTGTTGAGCAGCCTGAAGCTGTACCCGCTGTAGACACATCGCCAGCTTTCGATGATTTTGATGATTCACATTATGATGACGATGATGGCTATGTTTCTGCACCTGCAGTCGATGAACCTTCATCTGATGATTTTTTAGATGATCCTGAAGAAGACGCAATAAGCCAAACTTCTACAGCATCTACAGCAAATGGCACTCTAGATACGCAAGAGGTTGCACCGGTTGAGTCTGTATCGACACAGCAAAATGACACGCTTGTTATGGATGCCGTGGCAGAAGATACATTATTTGATTTAGATCCGACGCCGAGTACTGAAACTGAAGAAGTTGATGTGAGTGCTATAAATTTTGAAGATATTGCACCTTTAGAACCAACAGCTTTAGAGTCAACAAGTAAAGAGACTGAAACGACTCAGCCAAATTTGACAGATGCAGTTGAGCCACAGCATGAGGTGAATGAATCAGTTTCGGGTGCTCAAGGCGACAATGGTTTTGATCTAGCATCACCACAAGTTACGCAAAGTTCCGTTTCTTCGGATGCTGTTCAAACGGGTTCATCTTCTACCTTGATGCCACAAGATATTTTGACTTTACAGCCTCAAACCCTTGAAGGTGAGTGGACGGTCGAAAAGTGGGAGTATTGGTTCCGAAATAGTCAACTTTCACCTGCGGTACAAGAGTTGGCTCAGCATGGCATCATGCGCGGTACGATTGACGGTGAATCGACTTTCCATATTCCAAAGCGATACGAAGCTTTAGTGACTCAATTACAGCATGTATTGGAACAAGCCATTCATGCACAATGGTCAAAATGTCGTTTCCATATCAGCTTTGAAGATGTCGAAGAAACCACACCGTATGCTTTACAACATGTCCGCAAGGAAAAGGCCTTTGCACGTGCAAATGAGTTATTACATGCAGAGCCTGTTGTTAAAGATTTGCTCAAAAGCTTTGATGGTGAGTTGCAAAATATCCAGCTCAAATAAGTTTCAAGCTGGATATAAAAATTAAAGTAAAAATTGAGTTAAAGCATCTCGCATATCTTCGGGTATCCAGGTGCTTTTTCGTGTTTGGCGGTCAACAAATACATGAACGAAATGTCCTTGAGCTGCAGCCTCATTTTGTCCTTGTTTAAAAATGGCTAAGTCATAGCGCAGTGAAGAATTACCAATTTTTTCAATCGCAACTCCAACTTCAATGATTTCTGGATAGGACAGTTCTTGTAAAAAGCTGCAGGCTGAATCGACCACTAAACCAATGATCGGGGTATTTCGCAAATCAAAACCGGCATGTTGAATCAATAGCGCATTTGCAGCGGTATCAAAATAGCTGTAATAAGTGACATTATTGACATGGCCATACATATCGTTGTCTGCCCAACGCGTTTGGATTGGAAATAAAAAACGATAGTTTTGGCGGCGTTTAGTTTCAGGTTTCATCGTTGGTATTTTCTTTATTTCAAAAATGAGTGAACTTTAGGCATAAATTGATTGGTAAATCTGGCGAGCGTCTTCAAACTGCAGTTCTCGCGGATTATTTTGTAATAGTCGAGTTTGTAATAATGCGTCTTCTGCTAAACGATCGAGCATATTTTCAGGCACATTCAGTTGACTGAGTTTAAGCACCAAACCGCTCTGATCTAAATGATTTTGCATATGATCAATAAATAAATCACATAAACCATCGGTACAGCCCGTACTGTATGGATCTAGCCAACTCATGAGTTCTGCATAATGCTGCTTGGCCTGAGGTGCATTAAACTTCAACACTTCAGCGAGAACCAGTGCATTGGTATGACCATGCGAGAGATGAAAGTGTCCACCGAGTGGATAGGCGAGTGCATGCACCGCTGCAACTGGCGCATTAGCAAAGGCCTGACCTGCAAGCATTGAACCGACCAGCATGTGCTGACGCGCTTCGAGGTTATGTCCGTCGTGTAAAACCAGCGCTAAATTTTTATTTAATAAACGCAAAGCTTGTTTAGCAAGCATATCCGCATACGGATTTTTTTTAATTTTTGATGTATAGGCTTCAATGGCATGCACCATGGCATCGATACCGGTTGCTGCGGTAATGTGTGTGGGAAGATTTAATGTAAAGTTCGCATCGAGGATACAGACATCGGCATACAGTACAGGGGAGACGATACCTGTTTTGGTGGTTTCACCTGTAGTGACGATAGAGATTGGTGTGACTTCAGAGCCGGTCCCTGCCGTTGTCGGGATCAAAATGAGCGGTAAGCGTGGTCGTTTTGCATTACCAACACCATATAAATCACTGATCTGTTGTGTTTGCTTAGGATGAGCCAAAATCGCAATAATTTTAGCCACATCCATTGAACTTCCACCGCCAAAACCAATAATCAAATCTACTTTTTCATTTTTGGCAAATTGAACTGCATCCAAAACTATATGTTCTGCAGGGTCAGCTTGAATACTGGAATAAATTACATAGTCTTGATGGATACTTTCTAAAATATCCAAAATGGGTAAATGTAATTGTTGTTGCAACATACCGGGGTCGGTCACAAGCATAACACGCTTGGCTTGAAAGTCGCCTAGGACCTCTCTCAGTTGGGAAATAGAGCCTAAGCCTGAAATAATATTGCTGACGGTTTGAAACTGAAATTGACTCATTGGCTTATCCCTAATTTTTTATATCCAAATAAACATTATTCTTGAGTGTTGATATAGGATTCATCCTGTAAATAACTTAACATAAGACGCTTGAAATAAAAGTAGTCTTGAGGTTGTTATGTCATCCAGCACGCCATATAAGGTGTTGTGTGTTTGTTTAGGAAATATTTGCCGTTCACCTACGGCTGAAGTGGTTCTCAGACATTTTTGTGATGAAGCGCAACTCAATATTCACGTCGATTCTGCGGGTACGAGCAATTATCATCCGGGCAAAGCGCCTGATCTACGTAGCCAACAGCATGCAAAATTACGTGGCTATAACTTATCTGCATTACGCGCACGTCAGTTAACGGTTCATGATTTTATTGAATTTGATTTGATTTTGGCCATGGACTACGAAAATTTAGACAATATTCAAAACCTCATGCAAAAGGCGCAGCAACAATTCGGTCAACTACGTGCACAAGTGTCTTTGATGAGTCAACATGATCACCAATATCCGCAACAAGAAGTACCAGATCCGTACTATGGTGGTGATGCAGGGTTTGAACATGTATTAGATCAATGCGAATCTAGCAGTCAGGCTTGGGTCAATTATTTAAAAACTCAGTTACAAGCACAGCAAAAAAATTAAGGTTTAAGAATGCAAATTCAAACACAGGTTCAGCTTAAGCCATTTAATACATTAAGCCTCGATGCTGTAGCATCTCATTATGTACGTGTTCAATCGGTAGAAGATATCCAAGCAGCGCTCGACTTTGCCAAAGCTGAGCAATTAAATGTATTGGTACTTTCAGGAGGCAGTAATATGCTGTTGCCTGAGCAAATACATGCTTTAGTGATGCACATGGATATTCAAGGTATTGAATATGTACAAGATGATGCCGATACACAGACTTTAAAAGTGGGTGCTGGGCAAGTGTGGCATGACTTTGTGCTATGGACGACGGCACACCAGTTTTATGGCTTACAAAATTTAGCATTGATACCCGGTTTAGTCGGTGCTTCACCTGTGCAAAATATTGGAGCTTATGGTGTTGAAGCGGGTGAGTTTATTGAATCTGTACAGGTCTATGACCGAGTAACAGAACAGCAAAGTAGTATTAGCGCTGCCGATTGTCATTTTTCATATCGCCATAGTATTTTTAAAGATGAGCCAGAGCGTTTTATTATTACGCATGTCACGTTTAAACTTTTAAAACATGCCGATTTAAAATTAAATTATGGTGATTTAAAGCAGGCGGTAGGTGAAGACTTAAGTGCAGAAAACCTACAACAACAAGTCATTTATATTCGTCAAACCAAACTCCCAGATCCGAAAGAATTTCCAAATGTCGGAAGTTTCTTTAAAAATCCTGTGATTAGCCAGCAAGCCTTTGACCAAATTGCGCTGCAATTTCCCAATTTACCCCATTATCCACAACCGAATAATGCGGTAAAACTGGCAGCGGGCTGGTTGATTGACCAAGCAGGTTGGAAAGGGAAATCTGTGGGTTCAGTGGGTATGTTCCATAAGCAAGCTTTGGTGTTGGTCAATTATCAGGACGCCACGCTGCAAGATGTACGTACAACTTACAAAGCTGTACAACATGATGTTTTTGAAAAATTTAATATTGAACTACATCCTGAGCCTGTATTATTTGATACAAATGGCTTGATTCGATCTCACGCAGATCAATAAAAACACATAGGTTTTAGATTTATGCATAAAACACATTGGATGGTTCGCTTAGTACAAATTGCCGCAGTGCTATTTGTACTTTTGGGCTGTCTAATGATTTTTATCTATACGCCGTTTTATTCTAAATTGATCGTTAAAAGTTTAAATTATTTCGTTCCTGTAGAAGTCAATCAGCTCGCAGCGCAAAGTCAAAAACTCGGCGCCTTGAGTGATGATGATAACTATGAGCCGGGTTCTGACTTATGGATCGCGCGCCAAGCGTATTTAAAACTCATGGAGCAAGCCATACAGTCTGATGAGCCTCAAGATTTAACCCTTATACAAGCACGTTATAAGGCGTTACAGCAGCTCATTGAAGAAGAACATGAAAAAGAAAAGAATGATAGTCAAAAGGACATACCGAAAGTACCTCTGCTGAATCCTTCTGCGTCCGAGGCGGCTTCTTCTGAAGCATTGGCGGAAAATCCTGCTCAAAAAATGAAAGAGCTGCTTGAGCTCAATAGTGCGGAAAATAAAGGACTGATGACTCAATATACCGAGTTCTTAAAAACCCATGAAATTGAGCAAGCTGCTTCAGAAGCGGAACCGATCGATGATGAAACATATCTTGATCTTGCCAAAATGAAAGATAAAACCCTGAAGCAGCCAACCGCAGAGCCGTATGCGATCGTGGTGTTAGGTGGTGGTTTAACCTTAGATAAAAATGATAAAGATATCGTAGTGAATGACTACACTCGACTTCGACTGGAAAAAACACTCGATGTCGAACGAGCCAATAAGTTACCGATTGTACTGAGTGGTGTTGAAGCACCGTATATGCAAGCATGGTTGAAGCAATATGATGTTGATGCGAAATTGCTTGAAGACCGCAGTATGAATACTTGCGAAAATTCGCGTTTTAGTTCGTTACTTTTACAGAAAAAAGGCGGCGCACCGACGGTTATTTTAATTACCGATCAATATCATATGCCTCGAACACGTCGTTTATTTGCACTAAATGGTATCGAAACCATTCCTGTTGTGGCACCTATGCCAACGACACTAACCACATGGCGACCAAGTGAAAAAAATTATGACCATAGTCGTCGTGCTAATTATGAATTATTAGCCACCTTACGTGATGTTTGGTTTGGCTCAAGTGACTGTCGGGAGGTCCCATAATGTCAGATATCCCATTTCTTAATCCTTCGATCCTTAAACAATTAGATCTTCCTGTTCCAAGTCGAGAATTAACCCCACAAGTATTAGAACCGCTAAATTTAAATCGACCTTTTGAGCCTAGTGTTGAAATACAGTCTTATAGACGACTTTATGGTTTAGATGCCTTGAACTGTGAACATTGGCAAGGCTATGTAGAAATGCCTTTGTTCAAATTACATGTACAAGTATTTCAACCGAAACTGAAGACTGAAACGGATGTCATTAAAGGCACAGTATTTTTATTGCATGGTTATTTAGAGCATAGTGGAATATATCAGCCGATTATTCGTGAACTCTTAGATCAAGGTTTTAGTGTTTTAACCTATGATTTACCGGGGCATGGTCTAAGTAATGGATCGCCAGCCAGTATTCAAAACTTTGATCATTACCAACAAGTTTTGGAAGCAGTATATCGTTATGTGAAACATGCGGCTCAACTACCAACCCCATGGTTAGGGATTGGGCAGAGCACGGGTGGTGCGATTTGGCTGCATCATCTGTTAGATTTTGCTGAACATCGCAAAAACCCTTATGTCGAACGGGTTTTATTATTATCTCCGCTGATTCGCCCTGCAAAAACGGCATGGTGGCATAACTCGGTTGGATTAGGCATTATTCGTCGTATTAAACGTGAAGTGCCACGTCATTTTAGACGGAATAATCATAATCCTGAGTTTTTACGTTTTGTCCGCTTAAAAGATCCTCTACAACCACGAATGATGGGGATGGATTGGATTTTGGCCATGTCAAAATGGATGCAGGAGATGGAGGAACGCCCAGCTTGTCGTATTCCGGTGTGGTTAGCGCAAGGCGCACAGGATCAAACTGTAGATTGGCGTTATAACATTGAGTTTATACGTCGTAAATTTCGTTTACAGACGCTTCTCATGCTTGAAGAAGGTTCGCATCAGCTGATTAATGAACGTGCCGATATTCGTGCTGCATTAACAGGTTTGATCCCGGCATTCTTGCATGCTCAATCCAACAGTAAGTCTTATTACTAACTGATGTTACGCACTAACCTCAGGAGCGTAATTTGATTTAAATAAAAGTACGATACGCGAGAAGGTCATCCGCAAGTGTTTGAGGCTGGACTACTCCTAATCAAAAATGTTTTTGCAATACTTTGAATAATTTGACGCTAGTGAACGAGTTTTGTTGGTGAGGTGCATTGCACCGCAAGAAGGTTTCCTTGCGAAGCACGCTTCTCATTTTACCAAATGAGAAACAACGTTTCGTAAGAGTACCTCCAGCCGAAGGGTAATCCCTTTATTTAAGCCCTAGATGTAAGACTCCGTCGAATAGGCTTAAAAATTATTTTAAAAATGCGTATTTACTTTTACGCGCGTAACATCAGTTACTAATTGACGATTGAGCACAGCTTACCTTAATCAGTGTGATGGATCTAGACGAAAAAAAAGAGGCGTAGTTGCCTCTTTTTTATGCGGTAGGAATCAGAACTTTTCTAGATGAGCCATATTCCACATACGGAAATAGAAGTTTTCTTCATCTTTATTTTCACAACTGAGTAACTCCCCATCCTTTAACCAAAAATGTAGCTGTGCATAGTTTTTAATTTCACGGTTGTTAATGCGCTGTGCTAGATGGTGTGCACGGATATCCGACGGGTGTTGTAAACCCGCAGAGGCAATAAGTTCAGATAAACCATGCATGGTGTTTTTATGGAAATTAAAAACACGCTCTGCTTTGGTCGGAACATGGATGGCTTTTTGACGGTCTTTGTCTTGTGTCGCAACGCCAACTGGACATTGGTTGGTATGACAGCTTTGAGCTTGAATACACCCAACTGCAAACATAAAGCCACGAGCTGAGTTGACCCAATCTGCGCCAATTGCCATGGTACTGGCAATATCAAAAGCACTAATAATTTTACCACTGGCACCGACTTTAATTTTTGAACGTAAGCCTGCACCAATCAGGGTGTTATTAACAAAGAGTAGGCCTTCACGCAGTGGCGTACCCATATTATCGATCAATTCAATCGGCGCAGCGCCAGTCCCACCTTCAGAACCATCCACTACGATAAAATCAGGTGTAATCCCTGTATGTAACATGGCTTTTACGATACTCATAAATTGCCATGGTTGCCCGATACACAGTTTAAAACCCACAGGTTTGCCTTCTGACAGTTCGCGCAATTGCTGAATAAATTGCATCATTTCAATAGGGGTGCTAAAGGCAGGATGGCTAGATGGAGAGATACAGTCATGTTCACGGCTGACACCACGGATTTGAGCAATCTCTTCGGAAATTTTGTCTTTAGGTAAAATGCCACCATGGCCTGGTTTTGCACCTTGAGATAATTTGATCTCAATCATTTTGACTTGAGGGTGCTTGGCTTGTTCAGCAAAACGTACAGGGTCGAATTGACCATCAATCGTACGACAACCGAAATAACCACTACCGAGTTCCCAAACAATATCGCCACCATTTTCCAAATGATACGGACTAATACTGCCTTCACCGGTGTCATGGTAGAACTTGCCCATTTTAGCACCTAAGTTTAAGGCACGAATGGCATTGGCACTTAAGCTACCAAAGCTCATCGCAGAAATGTTTAATATCGATGCGCTATACGGCTGCTTACATTGCTCATTGCCGATATTAATACGGAAAGTTTCAGGAATGGCAGGAATACAAGGTGACAAAGAGTGATTAATAAAGCGGTAATCATTTTGGTAAACATCAACAATTGAACCAAATGGTTTATCTGCATTTTGGTTTTTTGCACGTTGATAGACCAAGCTACGTTGCATACGAGAAAAGGGCAGTGCATCTTGATCAGATTCAATAAAATATTGGCGAATTTCAGGTCGAAATTCTTCAAATAGAAAACGAAAGTGCCCCATGATAGGGTAATTTTTTAAAATCGAATGTTTGTTTTGTATGACGTCATACAAACCCAATAAGCTTAAAAGCCCAGTAATGACCCAGATACTATTCAATAAGGTTTGTGGAATAAAATATTGAATATAACGCGGGGAATAACCTAAATGAAAACTCGAAATGAGTAGGAAGATAAAAATACAAGCAAACCAAATGGAATGCCGAGAAAAAAAAAGTATTTAGTAGCTTGTGGCGAATAGTTTGCGCTGGACTGGCCATATTTTGAAAAATCTTATTCAGCTCATTTGCTCATAATTTGCCGAGTTTATGCACAATGCTCAAGCTTTAATTTGTTGATTCAGTGTAGCATTTATAAAAAAAGCACTGAAGTTGGATGATTTTTTCATTTAAAGCCAAATCAGATAAGAAAAGCAGGAATGTTCTTTAAGAAAATTTGTGAAAAGCAGCGCGGTTCTTGTTATTTCACAGTACGCAAAATGGAGGTTAAAGTGATTTTACTTTCTAAACACGAGGTGCTGAATATGACTATGAAATCTATTCGTTATAATAATGCCGACCTAGCCTGCCTATGTCAGTAATTGATTATAGCCATGAGAAATTAGCGCTATGGCATAAGGTATTCAGCAGATACTTATGCTGTAGTTCCTTTGACCTAAATGACTAAAATTACAAAAATATTCTAAGAAATTATCCAGTCCCAGTGTTGGGACTTTTTTATGTGTTGATAATTTAAGTGAAAATCTAAGCAAAAAATTAAGTGCTAAATATTTATTATGAAATAAAAGTTGCTACCTCAAATTTAATATTTCAGGTAGCAGAAGTCTGAGATCGGTTTAGTCATTGCGTTGTTGTACAACCATAGCGACTTCTTCAGGTTCGATTTTCTGAATCTTTTTACCAAAACTACGCAGCCACCATGTTAACTGAGAGGTAAAAGGTACTGTTGCACTAACTTCCACCCAGCCATCTTCGGTTTTTTGAATCACTTGATCTTTACTTAGCTGACTTTCTTCAAAATAAACAGCCTCTGCTTCAGACATGGTTAATTTGAGCTGAATCATTTCAGTCGGCTTATTGAAGTCCACACGGAAGCCAAGCGCTCCAGAGTCAATATAGGCATCGATATCAAAATCGACAGGGTGTAATGCACGTGAATTTAAGACCGTAGCAGATTTAAAACGATGTAAAGCAAAGGTTTGGATGTCTGTTTTGTCATGACGTGTGCAAACCAAATAGATAATTGCACCTTTTTGGACCAAAGCCAGTGGATTTAAAATATAGGTCTTTTCTTCACTTTGTTGTCCACGACCTTGATAAAGACATTCGAGTTGTTTGTCTTGTAGTAAGCCTTCATAAATTGATTGCTGTGCAGCTTTTTCAACCACAGGAGGAATCAATGGCTGAGTTGCTGGCACGATTCGCACGCGGTTAATCCACTGACGGACATTATTTTGTGACGACAGGCTCCGACGTGCGAGGTCAAACCAAGGATTCATTTCTTCAATTAGGCTCGGCGGAAGCAAATGTTTTAAGTGCTCCTCAACCATCATAAAGGTGACCGCTTGTGAGCTAGTCATATGAGGCAAGCTTTGAATTGGTGCATCGGAACGCCAACGCCACCCTTGCGGCGTTGTTTTACTGCTCTCAATTGGGAAACGTAGAGAAATTTGGTTTAAGTCACGTTGAATGGTGCGTAGGCTGATATCAATGCCTTCACGGTTCAGTATTTCTTGTAATTCACGAGTACCCATCCACTTACCTGTGGACAGTCGTGAAAGAATTTGCCACTGACGATAGAGGCTGTTTGACGTTTCTTTTTCTTGTGAAGACATAATCTAGTGCTTGAACTTGAACTTAAATAAATAAAAATGATGCTGTGGGACACAATAAGAAATCTTCCTGCGTTAAGCAAGTCTTCATCTGAAAAAAACTAAGATGATTTTAATAACGCAATTTGACACAACTTGAGCAGTTAGATGCTGTACCGCTTTGCAAAAATGATGCATAAATAATCAAAGAGAAGCAACATATTTATTGATGGCATATATATTGCTTTATCTAGTTCATATAAAACAAAAACATGGAGTTGCTATGCTGAAAGAAAATCGTAATACAACTTCAAATGGAATTGAGGGTTATGAGGCAAAGTTGGTCAATACTTCTGTCTCTACATTAAAAAATTTACCTCTTGCTCGAGGACATGCGCTGTTTAATCAATTTAATTCGGATTTTTTTAATGAAATGCGCGACAGTAAAACGGTAGCTAAAGAATCATGCCAACGGATAGAGCAGTGGTTATCACAGCATACACTTGATGAATTAAAACAACTAAATCAGGTAGCAAAACAACATTTTCTCTATGAGGGTATTACCTTTACAGTGTATGGCGAAGATGAAGGCATTGAACGCACTATTCCATATGATCTTATTCCTCGTGTGATTGCACGAATGGAATGGAATAATTTATCACTGGGCTGCGCACAGCGCGTGAAAGCTCTCAATCTGTTTTTACATGATGTCTACCATCAACAAGATATTTTAAAAGCAGGAATTATTCCTGAACTGCAAGTCTTAACGCATGAAGCCTATTTGCCACAAATGTATATGCATGGGCTAAAAGGTAAAATTTATAGCCAAATCAGTGGCATTGATATCATTCGAGATCAATCAGGTGAATTTTACGTCCTTGAGGATAATCTTAGAACACCGTCGGGTGTGTCGTATATGCTAGAAAGCCGTAAGATCAGTCAAAAACTGATGCCTGAACTTTGCCAGCAAAGCAACATCATGGGGATTGAGCAGTATCCGCAGCTTTTACGTGAAATTCTTGCAGAAAATGCCTACGTCGATAACCCGTTTATCGTGGTTTTAACCCCAGGGCGTTTTAACAGTGCATATTATGAACATGCCTTTTTGGCAAGGGAGATGGATGTACCCTTAGTGACATCGCGTGACCTTTATGTAGAAAACGATAAGGTTTATGTGAAAACCATCAAAGGTCGACAACAGGTTGATGTAATTTATCGTCGTGTGGATGATGCTTTTCTCGATCCATTATGTTTCAAACCTGACAGTACTTTGGGCATAGCAGGGCTCATGTCAGCGTATATGCAGCATAATGTGGTCATTGCAAATGCACCGGGAACAGGCGTAGCAGATGATAAATCGATATATCCTTATGTGGATAAAATGATTCATTTCTATTTAGGCGAACAAGCGATCCTGAAAAATGTGCCGACTTATCAATGTCGTGAGCAGAACGACTTGGACTATGTGCTGTCGAATATCGAAAAATTGGTGGTGAAAGAAGCACAGGGTTCAGGTGGATACGGCATGCTGATCGGTCCGCAAGCCTCTTTACAAGAATTAAATAGTTTTAAAGATAAGGTGGCCGCAGCACCACATTTATATATTGCACAGCCGACTTTAAATTTATCTGTTAGCCCAACCCTAAGTGAGGCAAATGTTTCGGAACGCCATATTGATCTGCGTCCATTTGTATTGAGCTCTCCATATCGAACTGAGATTGTACCGGGTGGCTTAACTCGTGTTGCAATGCAAGCAGGTTCATTGGTGGTGAATTCTTCGCAAGGCGGCGGGATTAAAGATACATGGGTAGTAGACGATTTACGCTCATAGCACTTCAGTGAAGGAGCAAAACATGATTTTATTAAACAGTAATGCAGAACATATTTTTTGGTTGGGACGTTATTTAGCACGCACTCAATATTTATGCAGTATTTTTCCATTTCAAGATGTCGATATGGCATTGAACTATGCACATGCTTTTTGTTTACCAGCCTTCGATGTCGACTCAATGAATGAATTGGTTTTAAATGCAGAGCAACCGGCGTCATTTTACAGCCAATTTAAATATGCGCAAAGTAATATACAGGACTTAAGGGGTGTACTTTCAGCAAAAAGTTATGCAGAACTCAGCCGTTTAATTCGTAATGCGAGTGATAACCCGGGTTATATCTGTGACGTGGTAACAGATTGCCAAGATGTTTTAGAGTCCGAATCTGAAGATGTATTTTTATTTTTTAGTTTAGGACAAGCCATAGAGCAGCTTGATCGCCAGTTACGCATGCAGCAGGACATTCAACACACCATTGCGAAGATTGAACATATCGTAATCACTTTAGTTCAGTTTGGCTGGGAAAGCGTGCAAGAGGCATGGCAGGCACTAAAGCAACAACCGAATAGCCAAAATTTTTACCATTTCAGTGATCATATCCAAAATATGTTTGAGGTGGCTGTATGAGGCTCATGATCAACCATCAGACCCATTATGTTTACACTGATGTGGTTAGCAGAAGCATTCAATATATCAAAATGACCCCATCCACTAATGCGCATCAACAGGTGCAAAATTGGGATGTGAGTGTGCCGGGGCAACGTGATATGCAATTGGATACTTTTGGTAATGTGTGGTTGACCACAACGCAGAGCGAACCTTATCTTCAAATGACCATTATGGCGCAGGGCATCGTAGAGATGAATTTGAGTTCAAATGATTCAAATGCGGATGATTTAAACCCGAAATTGTTTTTACAGCCAACGCCGAGTACGCAATGCGAAATTTACATGAAAAGTTTTGCCGATTGTTATGTCCCTCGTATCAATCGTGTCAATCTAATTCGTTTGGCTGAAGCGATCTTGGCGCATATTCCCTATGTATCGAATCAAACATCGGTACATACTTCAGCGATTGATGCTTTTCATCATAAGCAAGGGGTATGTCAGGATCATAGCCATGTCATGATCGCAATGTGTCGCTATTTGGGTATTCCTGCACGTTATATTTCTGGGTATTTATTTGTGCCGAATAGTAGCCACCTTGCCAGTCACGCTTGGGTAGAAGTCTATATCGAAAATAAATGGTATTGTTTTGATGTCAGTAATCAGCTATTTACACCACAATCACATATTTATGTTGCGATTGGGCGGGACTACTGGGATGTAGCTCCAGTTCGAGGCGTTCGTGATAAAGGTGGTATTGAGTCTATGAGCTCAATTGTACAAGTGCTGAGTTGTTAATCATTTGAGGGATAAAAATGACCTATTGTTGTGCATTACGGTTAAAAGATGGCATGGTATTTATCAGTGATACACGGACAAATGCAGGTGTTGACCATATTTCAGTTTTTCGCAAACTTTATTCCTTTGGTATTGTGGGTGAGCGATTTATTACCATCCAAACCTCTGGAAATTTAGCTACTACACAAGCGGTCATTGGGCATTTACAAAATCAGCTAGAGGTCAAACAAGAGCCGAATTTATATAGTGTAAATACGATGTTCGAAGTGGCTGAATTGGTCGGGCATACCTTAAAAAAAGTCATCTCAGATGTCACCTCAGATATTTTAGAACAAAGTAATTATTACAGTAGTTTATTGGTAGGCGGTCAAATTGGCAGTGCGGATATGCAGTTATATAACATCTATCCACAAGGCAACTTTATTTGTGCGACACCAGATACCCCATATTTTCAAATTGGCGAAAGCAAATATGGCAAGCCGATACTCGACCGAACTTTGCGTTACGATATGCCGCTCGATGAAGCAATGCGTTGTAGCTTAATTTCTTTTGATTCAACGATACGCTCAAATGTGTCAGTGGGTATGCCTTTAGATGCTTTGGTTT
Source organism: Acinetobacter sp. CFCC 11171 (assembly GCF_003268405.1). Classification (NCBI taxonomy): domain Bacteria; kingdom Pseudomonadati; phylum Pseudomonadota; class Gammaproteobacteria; order Moraxellales; family Moraxellaceae; genus Acinetobacter; species Acinetobacter sp. CFCC 11171. Next base: position 108,589 of record NZ_LQXP01000005.1, read on the forward strand.
ATAAAAAAGACAGTTTAGAAATACCAAATGGTAAGCGCATTTATGAAGAGGACCCATATTTCACCATGATCAGTAAAGGCTGGTCAGAAGCATTGCGTCAGGGTTTGATTGAATTGGCAAAACCAACAGCTGACTATTTTCAATAACCATTTGATCAACAAATCGATCCATTTAAAAAGTGAATAAAAAAAGCGAGATAAAAAAAAGCCCAGATTTGATCTGGGCTTTTTGATTCGGCTAATTAAGCTAATTTACGTACAGGGCGCGCGCTCATACGGCATAATAATTCATAGCCAATGGTTCCGTTCGCTTCTGCAACGTCATCAACCAGACGATCTTTGCCCCAAAGCTCAACTTCAGTGCCTATCGGTGCATGCATACCGGTGATATCAATCGCAATCATATCCATGGCAACACGGCCAATCACACGCGTTTTCTGTCCATGGATGGATACATAGTTTTGTTTAGGGAAGGCACGTGGATAACCGTCACCATAACCAATCGACACAATCGCAAGATTCATTTCTTGTTCTGCAACGAAAGTCGATCCATAACCCACAGATTCACCAGCTTGAATGGTATTTAAAGCAATCACTTCAGCGGTAAAGGTCATCACCGGTTTAAGATCTAAGGCTTCTACAGAACGGTCTGCGAAAGGTGTCGCGCCATATAGCATGATGCCTGGGCGAACAAAATCAAAATTCAGTTCTGGCCATTTGAAAATCGCTGCTGAGTTACAGCACGAACCCATGATTGGCGCACAAGCTTCTTTTACGTGTAAAAATTGTTCACGTTGTTGGTCATTTAAAGGATGATTTTCTGCGTCTGCATTGGCAAAGTGCATCGCCAGTACGCAAGTAAAACCTTCCGCCTTTAAAGCATTAATGACATCAATAATTTCAGGCACTTTAAAGCCTAAACGGTTCATACCGCTGTTGAGTTTGACCCAAACTTTTAGACCTTGAGCGATATAGGCATCTTTATGCGCACGTAACCAATCTAGTTGTTGCTGATGATGCACCACACATTCAATTTTTTTATCGATGACAATTTGCATTTCATCATCTGAGAAAATGCCTTCAATCAACGTAATAGGCTGTTCATAACCCAGTTCGCGAATTTCTAATGCTTCTTCTAGGCAGGCAACACCAAAGGCATCGCTGTCTTTTAAGGCTGCTAAGCAGTCTTTAACTCCATGTCCATAAGCATTGGCTTTCACCATGCTTACAATTTTAGCGGTTGGGGCAAGTTGTTTGACACGGTTTAAATTATATTGAAGTGCTTGTTGATCAATATAAACTGTAGCTTGGCGCACCCTAAATACTCCTACAGGGTCGATGAATTAATGGATGATAAAGAGTCTTTACTCTTCATCATCATACTGAGCATAAAACTCAGGGGAGAGGTTACTAAATTTGGTGTATTGACCTTCGAAGGCAAGACGCACAGTACCAATTGGACCGTTACGCTGTTTACCAATAATAATTTCTGCAGTACCTGCTTCTTTAGACTCTTTGTTATAAACCTCGTCGCGGTAAATAAACATGATCAAATCGGCATCCTGCTCGATTGCACCCGATTCACGTAAGTCGGACATCACTGGGCGTTTATTGGGACGGTTTTCCAGTGATCGGTTCAGCTGTGACAGTGCAATTACTGGGCAGTGCATTTCTTTAGCCAGTGCTTTTAAGCTTCTGGAAATTTCCGAGATCTCGCCAACACGGTTATCGCCCATACCGGGTACTTTCATAAGCTGCAAGTAATCGACCATGATACACCCGAGTTTACCGCCATGCATTTTTGCAATTCGTCGAGCACGGGCACGTACTTCCGTTGGCGGTAGTGCAGACGAGTCATCGATATACAAATTCTTTTCTTGGAGATGCACAATAGTACTGGTCACTTTTGACCATTCATCAGCATCCATTTTACCTGCACGTAAATGTCCTTGGTGTACACGACCGAACGATGAAATCAAACGCATCGCAATCGAATCCGCGGGCATTTCCATGGAGTAAACCAGAGCAGGCAGGTTATTATTAAACAGCACACTTTCAACCAAGTTCATGGCGAAAGTGGTTTTACCCATCGATGGACGGGCCGCTACAATAATCAAATCGCCTGCTTGCATACCTGAGGTTTTATTATCAAGTTCAACAAATCCAGTAGTTAAACCCGTGATACTGCCTTCAGTTTGTGAAAGTTCATTCAACTTATCAAAAACACTAGCAACGACAGAGTTAATGGCTTTAGGGCCTTGTGCTTTGGCGTTATTGTTGTGTTGCTCGGCAATCGAGAAAATATTGGTTTCTGCCAGATCTAAAATTTCACTGACCGTACGACCTTTGGTGTCATAGGCATTTTGTAAAATCTCTGAGCTGACTTTAATCATGCTGCGTAAAGTGGAAAATTCTTTAATTTTTGCAGCATAAGTTTCAAGATTATAGAAACTTGAAGGTGAATCTGACATCAGTTGCATCAGATATTCTTCGCCACCTGCAGCATCGAGCAAGTTTTGTTTAATCAGCCAGTCATTGACCAAGACCGCATCATAAGGAGAGCTATCTTTTGATAGCTGGTCGATGGCACGGAAAATATATTTATGACGGGTCGCATAAAAATCAGCTTCAGTCAGTACATCACCCACTTGCTCAAAAGATTCTGCAACGGTCATCAGTGCAGCAAGCACGGCTTGTTCAATCGCAAGGTTATGGGGTGGGGTACGAAACTCTTTCAACGAACTTTGTTCTGTGGTTTTTGCTGTTGGCGTAGAGTTTGGCTTGATGGCATTCGCCTGTGACATAAAAATCCCTGATGCTGAAACCATTTAATGTGATGGAAATGGGTGCTAATTACAGTTTTTTCAACTCTTCATTGAACTGAAATGATAGGCGTTTTCTACAGAAATGCGAACAAGTATTTCCGATTAATTCGTCATACATTGAATTGAATGAAGAGTTAAAAATATAAAAAAGTTGGAGCACTATTTTTTACAGATAAAAAAAGAGCATGCGTAAGCATGCTCTTTTCTTTGCAAGAAATTACTCAGCTACGATAGTAACTAGAACTTCTGCAACAACATCATGATGCAATTGGATTGCGATGTTGAATTCACCAGTGTTGCGAAGCGCACCATTTGGTAAACGAACTTCTGCGCGGTCTACAACAAGACCAGCATTAGTTAACGCGTCAGCGATGTCACGAGTACCGATAGAACCGAATAGTTTACCTTCGTCACCAGCTTTAGCAGTGATCACGATGTTAACTTCGTTCAATTGGTCAGCACGTGCTTGAGCAGCAGCTAATACTTCAGCTTCTTGTTTCTCAAGTTCAGCACGACGAGCTTCAAATGCAGCAGTGTTAGCTTCAGTAGCAGCAACTGCTTTACCTTGAGGGATAAGGAAGTTACGGCCGTAACCAGCTTTAACTGAAACTTTATCGCCTAATTTACCAAGGTTTTTAATGCGTTGTAATAAGATAATATCCACAGCTCAACCTCACTTATGATTGTCAGTGTAAGGGATCAAAGACAAGTAGCGAGCTTGTTTGATAGCAAGCGCTAATTGACGTTGGTAACGAGCTTTAGTACCTGTAATACGGCTAGGAACAATCTTGCCGTTTTCAGTGATGTACTGTTTTAAAGTGTCGATATCTTTGTAGTCGATGTACGTAACGTTCTCAGCTGTAAAGCGGCAGAACTTGCGACGACGGTAAAAACGTGCCATGTTATGTTCTCCTTATGCTTCAGCAGAGTCTTGAGCTTGTTGTGCTTCTTCACGTTGAGCTTTACGCGCACGTTTTTCTTCAGCACTCTTAGCCAATAGTGACTCTTCAGTGATAGCGTTTTCACGACGGATGATAAGGCTACGAATGATTGCATCGTTATAACGGAACAATTCTTCTAGCTCATCAAGAGTAGTTTGACCACACTCAACATTCATAAGAATGTAGTGAGCTTTGTGGATCTTGTTGATTGGGTAAGCCAATTGACGACGGCCCCAGTCTTCAAGACGGTGGATTTGACCTTCAGCTTCTTTGATGTGAGTTAGGTAACGTTCTACCATACCCACAACTTGATCGCTTTGGTCTGGATGTACCAATAGTACGATTTCGTAGTGACGCATTGTCAGCTCCTTACGGTTTAGGCAGCCCCAATCATTAATTGATTGAAGCAAGGAGTCACAACTAAAGTTGTGTCGCAAAGTTTGCGAAGCGTGAATTTTAGAGCGTTTAGGTTTGAAATACAAGGCATAGATTTAAAATGCTTGAATTATTTATGGTTTAATGACTATCTTTAATACACAGCTAGAATCGGATGCAGATTGTAAAAATAGGAGATATGTTTTTAATTGCGGGGAGCTTATCTTGTATTTGATGAGTTACGATCATATAGACGTTGTAATGATATAAATTTGATTTAAATTAAAGATCTTTTGTCATATTTGATTGTAGATATCGATTTGAATCCTAATACAAATATGAAATATTTTTGTACTTGTCTGAAATCTATTGTACATGGGTAGATATTGGGAGAATCAGCGTTAAAACAGTTTTAGTGTGTATAGTAGTATTTCGATTTAAATTTTTGCTTTGCATTGAAGATGTCTAGAAATAAAAAAAGATAGAGTAAAACTCTATCTTTTTAAAAAAATACAATTGGCTTTAGAGGAGCAGTGGAAGTAAAACTAAAAATTAAACTAATCACTGTGATCAATTTGACTGAATACATGAAATATTGTTTTGCCCAAATTTGATCATCTTCAGCTTTGAATCCTTGAATGGTCAGATAAATCCAATACAGACTTAAGGCATTTAGGACAATAATATAAATCCAATTCGCATAACCAAAAAAGAATAAACCGTTCATGGTGATGCAGAACAAAAACACGTAAACCAAAGATTCAACCTTGGTACGGTGAATTGAACGTGCTACAGGTAATATTGGAATTCCTGCATTTTTGTAGTCATCAAATCGGTAAACTGCAATTCCCCAAGAATGAGGCATTTGCCAAAATGCATAACCAATAAAAATCAGTAATGCACCTAAATCAAACTGGTTTGCAACAGCCGTATACCCGATTACAGGTGGCGCTGCGCCAGAAAGACTGCCGATAATGGTTTGATGGATTGTTGTTCGTTTTGTCCATAAGCTATAAAAACCAACGTATACGACAAAACCAATAACAGCAAAAAGAAAAGCGTAAGCATTTACCCAGAACCATAAAATGCTAAAACCAATTACACCTAAAACTAAAGCAAAAACTAAAGCAACAGGAATCGAAATTGATTTTTTAACCATCGCACGATTTTGTGTGCGTTGCATTTTTGAGTCGATGTCTTGGTCAATAACGTTATTGATTACACATCCAGAAGCGACCACAAAGAGGGTGCCTAAGAGGGTAAGAAGCAACAGAAGGAAATCTACAGAACCTTGGGCAGCTACAAAGTAGCCACCCAAAGCGGTAACAAAGTTACCAAAGAGAATTCCTGGTTTAGTCAGGAATAAATACTTTTTCAGCATGACGACCAGTTTAGATCATCATATTGAAGTGAAGGTAGTTCATAATCCACACAGAACCTACTAAAAGGATAGCAATTGTGAGGATTGTATAAACAAATGCAATCACGTTCCAGCGTTGCTCTGAAGAAGAGTTCATATGCAGGAAGTAAACTAACTGAATAAGAACCTGAGCAACCGCAGTAATCGCAATTACGGCAACCAATAGACCGCGGCTAAAACCACCTGCCATTACCATACCGAATGGAATTACGGTAAGTAGAACAGAAAGGATAAATCCGATTGTATATTGTTTAACGTTACCGTGAGCTGCACCAGCAGAGTTATGATCGTGACTCATTAGATAACTCCCATCAAGTAAACAACGCTGAATACGCAGATCCAAACGATGTCAAGGAAGTGCCAGAACAAGCTTAGGCAAGCAAGACGACGAGTGTTTGGAAGTGTCAAACCATATTTCTTGATTTGGAACATCAACACAAGCATCCATACCAAACCAGAAGTTACGTGAATACCGTGCGTACCAACTAAAGTAAAGAACGCAGATAAGAACGCACTTGTGCTTGGGCCATGACCAGCATGAACTAAATGATTGAACTCATAAAGTTCCATGCCAATGAAGGCTGCACCAAATACCCAAGTAACTGCTAACCAAGTTAAAACTTGACCAACATTTTTCTTGTATGCTGCAAGAACAGCAAAACCAAAAGTTACAGAAGAGATAAGAAGGGCGAAAGTTTCAGTTAAAACGAAACCTAAAGATTCACCAAACAGCTCTTGTGCACTTGGCGTACCCACTGGAACGTGGCTACTTAATACAGCGAACGCGATGAAGAGTGTCCCGAAAAGAACCAAGTCACTCATCAAGTAAGTCCAGAAACCAAAGACAGTGATGTCAGTATCATCGTGATGATGATGTTCGTCATGTCCGTGGTTGTCGTGATGAAGTACTTCAGCCATTGTCTTAGTCCTTCTTCAAATGTTTTTCAAGAAGCGCGTAGCGTTCATTTTCAATACGTTCAACTTCTGCAGCTGGAACATAGTAGTCAACTTTCTTAGTGAAAGAAGAAACGATGAAGCTGATAATTGAAGCAATGAAAGTTACAACGACTAACCACCAGATATGCCAGATTAATGCGAAGCCCATAACTGTAATAAACATTGCAATTACGAAACCTGCCGCACGGTTTGTAGGCATATGGATGTCTTCGTATGTAGTTGGCTTAGCGTAAGCAACACCATTTTCTTTGTCAGTCCAGAAAGTATCAATACCATTGATCTTTGGAAGATAAGCAAAGTTATAGAATGGTGAAGGAGATGAAGTAGCCCACTCAAGAGTACGACCATCCCAGATATCGCCAGTAACGTCCATGTTGTCTTTGCGTTGAAGGAAACCAACAACGATTTGCATAACAAAACAGAAGATACCGATAGCAACCAATACAGAACCAAATAAAGCGATCGCTAAGTATGGATCCCATTCAGGGTTGTCATATGTATTCAAACGACGAGTCATACCCATGAAACCAAGGATATAAAGTGGCATGAATGCAAAGTAGAAACCGAAGAACCAGAACCAGAACGCTGCTTTACCCCAAGTTTCATTCAATTTCCAACCAAACATTTTTGGCCAGTAGAAAATGATACCCGCGAACATCGCGAACACTACACCACCAATAATTACGTTATGGAAGTGAGCGATAAGGAATAAAGAGTTGTGTACTAAGAAGTCCGCTGGTGGAACTGCCATTAATACGCCTGTTAAACCACCAATACCGAAAGTCACAAGGAAGCCAAGTGTCCAAAGCATTGGAGTTGTATAGGTGATGCGGCCCTTGTACATGGTGAATAACCAAGAGAAGATTTTCACACCAGTAGGGATCGCAATGATCATGGTCATGATACCGAAGAACGCGTTAACGTTGGCACCAGCACCCATTGTAAAGAAGTGGTGAACCCATACAACTAGTGAAAGAACACCAATTGCTACAGTTGCGTACACCATAGATTTGTAGCCGAACAACGCTTTGCGTGAGAACACAGCAGTAACTTCTGAGTAAATACCAAAAGCAGGTAATACCAAAATGTAAACTTCTGGGTGACCCCAAGTCCAAATCAAGTTTACATACAACATAGGGCTACCACCCATGTCATTTGTAAAGAAATGGAAGCCGAAGTAACGGTCAAGTGAAAGCATTGCAATAGTCGCAGTCAAAACTGGGAATGTTGCAACGATAAGCACTACAGTAACTAATGCAGTCCAAGTGAAAATAGGCATGTCCATAAGTTTCATGCCAGGCGCACGCATTTTGATGATGGTAACGAAGAAGTTAACACCAGTAAGAAGCGTACCTAGACCAGAAACCTGAAGTGCCCAGATATAGTAGTCTACACCTACACCTGGAGAGTATTCGATGCCAGAAAGTGGAGGGTAAGCCATCCAACCTGTTGCAGCGAATTCACCAATTGCAAGAGAAGCCATCATCAAGCCCGCAGCGCCGGCGAATAACCAGAAGCTAAGAGAGTTTAATAATGGGAATGCTACGTCACGTGCACCAATTTGAAGTGGTACAGCAACGTTCATTAAACCAACAACTAGACCCATTGCTACGAAGAAGATCATGATTACGCCATGGGCAGTAAAGATCTGGTCATAGTGTTCTGGGTGTAAGTAACCTTCACCGCCACCTTTTGCAAGGAACAGTTGAAGACGCATCATAATCGCATCGGCAAAACCACGCACAAGCATGACAATTGACACGAGGATATACATGATACCAATTTTTTTATGGTCTACAGATGTGAACCATTCGTTCCACAAGTAGCCCCATTTTTTAAAGTAGGTGATACCAGCAACAATTGCGATACCGCCAAGGATCATCATTGCAACAGTAACCAACACGATTGGGTCGTGTGGAATTGCATCTGGTCCTAACTTACCTAATAAGCTCATGTCTTATTCCCCTGCAACAGTCGCATGTTCAACGCCTGCATGAGCTTCAGAAGCAGCAGCTTCGTGTCCAACAGTAGCTGTATGATCAGCACCGTGGTAGTTGCTCATGTATTTGTTAATCACTGATTCGAACAATTTAGGTTCAACTGAAGAATAGTAAGTCACTGGGTGTGGCTTAGTAGGGTAAGGCTTCATTGCTTCAGCTAAAGCCTTCTCTTCAGGAGTAGTTGCTTTGGCAACTAAAACTTCGATCTGGTGTTTAGAACGGTTGCCGTCACGTAAGGTTGCAAATTCAGCTTGGTCTAAAACAGTTTTTTGAACCGCTTCAGGATTAACTGAAGAACCATTACCAGCTTTAACAGCAGAAACCCATTCAGCAAACTGAGCATCAGTCACAGCATGTGCACGGAAGCGCATTTGTGAGAAGCCATAACCTGAATAGTTAGAAGAGAAACCACGGAAGCCTTCAGCAGGACTAGTTTCATCAGCTAATAAGTTCAAGTGAGTTTGCATACCTGCCATAGCATAAATCTGACCACCTAACGCCGGAATGAAAAATGAGTTCATTGTGAAGTTAGATGTTAAACGAAGGCTTACAGGAGTTTTCTCAGGGAAGCGGATCTCGTTTACAGTCGCGATGCCTTGTTCAGGGTAGATGAAGATCCATTTAAATTGTTCAGCAATAACTTGAACAGTTAAAGGAGCTTTATCTGACTCGAGTGGACGGTAAGGGTCATACTTGTGGGAACCCCACCAAGTTAACCAAGCTAAAATAGCGATAATAATTACGGGAATACCCCAAACTACAACTTCAATTGCAGTCGAGTGTGCCCAAGTAGGTGCATAGTCTGCATCTTTATTTGACGCGCGATATTTCCAACCAAACCAAAGAGCCATAAGTGCTGATGGAATAACTACCAACAACATTAGGTAGATCGCAGTAAGCATGAGGTTTGACTGACCTTCAGCAACTGGACCTTTTGAGTTTAGAAGTACCATATCACCACCACACCCAGTTAAGAGTGCAGCGATCGCAGATAAAGACAATACAGCTAAAATTGTTTGTCTCATTTTACAACCTCGGTGAAGAGTCCCATTCCCTAATTTTTAAAATTGGGATAGCGAATAAAGTGTCGCATGATTGTGATTTTTCAGATATGAAAAAAAGTTCACAATGATGTGACACCGCTACGTTGTAGGGCATTATGCCTGATATCGGCAAACTAAGCTATACATAAAGATGCTTTAAATGACTGTATTAAAACCCTATTTTGTTGGTCGGGATTGTGTTTTTTTTATCTGAATTTTATTTTAATTTCAATGTAATGCACAAAAAAGGGATGAGAAATTCATCCCTCAATAAAAGTGAAAGTTATTGGTTTATTACCTTGGTTTTTGCTAACTTGTCATGCAAAGTTTGACGCTTTTTGCCGAAAATAAAAACGGAATCAATGATTGCGCTTAAAGGCATCGATAAAAAGTTCAGAAAAATAAAATAAAACACTACGTAAAGTGAAGCCACGCATGAGGTTTACAGGTTGGCTGGTTTCGGCATCTACGATTTTAATTTTGGTGATTTTTTTACCAATACTTTGACCAGATTTAGCAATCAAATACGCTTGAATGAAAAGCATAATGAAGAGGTAAGCAAACATTGCAATCCAAGCTTGGTTGGGAAACATTTCAATCATTTGTGTTTGTAATGTTTGTAAAACATTCGGATCAGCATTTGGGGTCATCACAGCTTGCATAAACTGTTCATTTAGATTGGCAAATTGTGTCTTTTCACTCGGATTAAAAAATGCCGTTAAGATAAAAGTAGCAGGTATCCAAAGCAGTAAATCAACGATCTTAGCCAAAACACGTTTAGGAATACTGGCTAGGCTAGTTTGCAATTGTACCGCTTGAGGCTGTGCGTAGGTGTTTGATGGCGTAGTTGCAGTTTGATTTGATTCGAATGCTGTCGGTGCTATATAACCTGCAGGCATATAAACCAACTGACCTTGAGTGAGTTCACCCAAAGCTTTCCATTCGGTCATACCTTGGTGCCAAACCAAGTCCGTGAGTAACACTTGTTGGCTCGCGAGCATTTGATTAAGTTGTTCTAAGGTGTAGGGACCAGCTTGTTGGTTATTTCGTGCCAAGTAAATCTGCATAAAACTAAAATCTCAAAAAACGTCTGTAAAAGTATAAATAAAAAAAAAAGACCCACATGTGGTCTTTTTTTAACACAGTTTATTAAGCTTGTTGAGCTTTTTCTTCAGAAAGGAAGAACCAAGTGTCTAATACTGAGTCTGGGTTAAGCGAAACAGACTCAATGCCTTGTTCCATTAACCATTTAGCTAGGTCAGGGTGATCTGAAGGGCCTTGACCACAAATACCTACGTATTTGCCAGCTTTACGACAAGCATGGATTGCCATAGAAAGAAGTGCTTTAACGGCTGGATCACGTTCATCAAATAGGTGAGAAACGATACCAGAGTCACGGTCTAGACCGAGTGTTAACTGAGTTAAGTCGTTAGAACCGATAGAGAAACCGTCGAAGTGTTCAAGGAACTGTTCAGCCAATAATGCGTTAGTTGGAAGTTCACACATCATGATCACTTTAAGACCGTTTTCACCACGTTTAAGACCGTTAAGCGCTAACAATTCAATAACACGTTTCGCTTCAGCAACAGTACGTACGAAAGGAATCATGATTTGAATGTTCGTTAAGCCCATTTCGTCACGTGCTTTTTTCAGTGCGCGGCATTCAAGTTCGAAGCAGTCACGGAAATTGTCAGACACATAACGGCTTGCACCACGGAAGCCAAGCATTGGGTTTTCTTCTTCAGGTTCGTATAACTTACCACCGATTAAGTTTGCATATTCGTTTGACTTAAAGTCAGACATACGAACAATCACTGGTTTGTCAGCAAACGCTGCAGCAAGTGTAGAAATACCTTCAACTAGTTTTTCAACATAGAATTCGATAGGAGATGCATAACCCGCAGTACGTGACATTACAGCAGCACGAGTTTCACGTGGTAGGCTGTCAATATTAAGCAATGCTTTAGGATGTACGCCGATCATACGGTTGATGATGAACTCAAGACGAGCAAGACCAACACCTTCGTTAGGAATTTGAGCAAAGTCAAATGCGCGGTCAGGGTTACCTACGTTCATCATAATTTTGAACGGAAGTTTAGGCATAGATTCGATAGAATTACGTTGGATTTCAAAGTCCAAAGCACCTTCGTAAATAAAGCCTGTGTCACCTTCAGCACAAGAAACAGTCACTTCTTGACCGTCAGTCAATACTTCAGTCGCATTACCACAACCTACGATTGCAGGAACACCAAGCTCACGTGCAATAATCGCAGCGTGACAAGTACGGCCACCACGGTTAGTGACAATCGCAGCTGCACGTTTCATTACTGGTTCCCAATCTGGGTCAGTCATGTCAGATACAAGTACGTCGCCGTCTTGAACTTTGTCCATTTCTTTGATCGAAGTCACGATACGAACGCGACCAGAACCAATACGTTGACCGATTGAACGACCTTCACAAATAACATTACCTTTTTGCTTAAGCAGGTAACGCTCCATTGTGCCTACGTTTTGGCGGCTCTTCACAGTTTCAGGACGTGCTTGAACGATATAGATTTGGCCATCATCGCCATCTTTCGCCCATTCGATGTCCATTGCTGAACCGTAATGGTTTTCAATGATCAATGCTTGTTTAGCAAGTTCTTGAAGTTCGTGGTCATTTAAAGCGAATTGTTGGCGATCTGCTTTTTCAACGTCTACAACAACCACTGACTTACCTGCAGCGCCTTCTTCACCATAAATCATTTTTTGGTGTTTAGAGCCAAGGTTACGGCGTAATACAGCGTGTTTGCCTGCATTTAAAAGTGGTTTAGATACATAGAATTCGTCAGGGTTAACAGCACCTTGTACAACCATTTCACCCAAGCCATAAGAAGCTGTGATGAAAACTGCGTCGCGGAAACCAGATTCTGTATCTAGTGTAAACATTACACCAGCAGCACCTGTTTCAGAGCGAACCATACGTTGAACACCAGCAGATAACGCAACAACGTCATGTGCGAAGTTTTGGTGTACACGGTAAGAAATTGCGCGGTCGTTATAAAGTGAAGCAAATACTTCTTTAATCGCAATAAGGACGTTGTCGATACCACGGATGTTCAAGAAAGTTTCTTGTTGGCCAGCAAATGAAGCATCTGGTAAGTCTTCTGCTGTTGCAGATGAGCGAACGGCAACCGCGATATCAGGGTTGCCGTTTGAAAGAGCTGTGAAAGCCTCACGAATTTCTGTTTCAAGTTCAGCTGTAAGCGGAGTGTCTACAATCCATTGACGGATTTTTGCACCAGTTTCAGCAAGTGCATTTACATCGTCAACATTGAGTGCAGCAAGTTCAGCGTTAATTTTAGCGTTTAGGCCACTTTGCTCGAGGAATTCACGATATGCTTGAGCTGTAGTAGCAAAACCACCAGGAACAGATACACCAGCATTTGCTAGATGGCTGATCATTTCACCTAATGATGAGTTTTTACCACCCACGAGTTCTACGTCGTGTTTCCCTAATTTTTCTAGACCAATTACGCGCGCTTCCAAAGTTGTTACTCCACTTTTGCAGTATTAATCACTATCTTGGCATGAAATTATAACAAATTACTTAGCATTCTAAATTTACTAAGTGACAGTCATGTAAGATGGTTTACTATAAAGATTATATAGCACTAAGACAAATTTTGGAGGAGAATTTTAATGTCAGAAGGTAAACAGATTCAGCGTAGTGTTTTCTTTGTTTCGGATGGTACCGCGATTACCGCAGAAACCCTTGGACACTCACTGTTAGCCCAGTTCCCTCATGTAGATTTTGACATTCATATTATTCCATATATTACCTCTGAAGAAGCTGCTACAAATGTGGTTGCAGAGATCAATCTTAGAGCGCAGCAAGACGGTCAAAAGCCTTTGGTGTTTGATACCCTTGTAGACCCGTATGTACGTGACATTATTAATACTGCAAATGCGATAAATCTTGATGTTTTTGAAGGGCTTATTAGTAAATTGTCTGACGAGTTAGGCACTGCACCTACGACTTTAGTCGGTCAAACCCATGCAGTTACAGATTCTGAGTCTTATAAAGCACGTATTGATGCGGTGCATTTTGCTTTAGATAACGATGATGGGGCACGTACTCGTCATTATGATAAAGCCGATTTGATTTTAATTGGAGTATCACGTTCGGGTAAAACACCAACTTCAATCTATCTCTCTTTGCAATTTGGTATTCGTGTAGCGAACTATCCTTTGACAGAAGAAGATTTGGATGACAACCGTTTACCTGCAGTTTTACGTGAGCACAAACATAAGTTGTTTGGCTTGATGATTGATGCAGAGCGCCTTGTAGCAATTCGTTCAGAGCGTAAGGCCAATAGTCGTTATGCAAGTTTTAGTCAGTGCCAAATGGAACTACGTGCGATTGAAGGTATTTATATTTCTGAGGGAATCAAATACTTAAACGTGTCTGAAATGTCGATTGAAGAAATTTCAACACGTGTTTTACAAATGACCGGACTGAAGCGTCGCATTGGTTAAGTGTAAATTGAGCCACTTTGGTGGCTCTTCTGATAATAATAAATTACCGTATAAACTATATAAAAATAGTATTAATTTCTGGTTTGTCATACTTTTAATGAATGATAAATATTTAAGATATTGATGAAAATTTTCCTCAATATTTAGACTTAAATTTTAAGCAATTTTTGCATTCATTTGTGTACCAGTTCGATGAATTTCTTTGGCTGAAAATTTATAAAATATGGCCAAATTGACAGCACAAATCTTTTATAAAAATCCGTGTTTTGCTGTATTTTTATCTATGAATTAAGCCCGAATAATCCACTTGATATGAGTTGTATAAATACAAGATTTAGCTAATATGGTTTAATATTTAATCAATTTTTCAAAAATACTGATTTAAATGCTAAAAAAATAGGCAGAAAATAGAATAAAAAATAATCAAACAGTTGCTTTTGGATACTAAATATAAAGAAATGGCACCATTTATTTAATTGATGTGGGTGAAAAATAGTCAAATTAATAACATTCAGGCTCTAAACTCCGATATAAATTGATATTTAAACTGGATTTCAATCTGTTATTTTCCTATTAAATATAGATAACAATATAGGTAAATATCGGTTGAACATAAGCATCAATATAAATTTTTCAACTTACAGTTAAGGAGTAAATAGAGCTGTGTAAAAAAATAAGCACTGAAAAAATTATTGGTTTGAAATAAAGTTTTCATGAAGAATTGATCATAATTATTCCAAAATTACACCTCTATAAACTCGCTCTATCTGCAGGTGTAGTGCTGATGCATGATTTATGCAATAGAGCTGATAAAGCTATTTTTCATTTATGAGTTTATAAGAGTTTTTAGCCTTATTGAATTGAAGTATCCAATATAGTAGGGGAGCTACCAAAAGCCGCTAGAGATGGCTTTTGGTATTGTGATTTTTGATCAATCAGATAAATTTTAGTAAATGTTATGTGAAAATCATTTCATTGTAATTACTTTTCTTTAGGCTGGTTAGGTTCGCTGCGCACAATGACATCACACTCAAACGTATGCTCATCTAAAGCCGTGATTGAATTATTCTGAATATTCGCAATTGGCCAAGTATTTAAGATGCAGTTGGGCTGCTGTAATGCAGCATAATAATGATCCGATTTTAGGAAGGTTTTGTTCTGAATTGCGGTATTTGGACTGAGTAAATGTCTTAACCAATGGTTCGGCACTTGATCTTCTAAAAAGCGAATCGCCAAAATACTCTTAATACGATTGCTAAATAAACGTCGATTTTTTGCAATCAGTGGATGTTGGATTAATTTATTCAGTAGACGTTCGGTGCGTGGTAAGACAAATTGCGGTTTGATTTGATAGACCATGATGTTATCTGCAACCTGACATAGATGATGTAGTTCAGAGACCACATGCTGATCTATCCCAATAATTGCGATTTTTTGATTCTTAAAATCATAATCTTTGATCTGTTCTGAACCGATGATCGTTCCACGAAAGTGTTCAAAATCCTCTAGATGATTATTAAAAATATGGTGGGTTGCATCCTGCTTGTTGGCCATATTTATTCCTTATCTTTTGTTTTTTTAGTTGAGTGTTAGATGGGAATATATTCTGTGATGGGCCAGTTGGAGTAAAGCGTTTTTTCAGTCTGATGAGTCATGCAATTTGTCTAGAATTGATTTGCTTGGCCCTTGTCATTTATACATTTCTAGGAGTGAACTGATTTTTTTATGCGTTGTAGTTCATTAACCGCTCAAGCAGATCGATAAAACAATGAGCGACCTGCATGAACAGCTTTTGAGATCTATAAATTTTGTGAGTTTTAAAGTGGTTCATCATCTGGTGAGTTATAGTCAAGCTGACTCGTGGTTGAATGTTTAAGTTCGGGTTGGTCGGTATGTGTACGTAAATAGTCCATATCACGAATATTTTTTTGTACAGCAACTATACCAAACAGACTCATTAGGAAAGCCATCATGTAAAAACCTTTTTCACTTAATGCCAGTTCAGCATTCCATAGACCAATGGCAAGAAGTACGAGGCAAATAATGACGGATGCCCAGCACAGTCCAAAGTAGATTGCAGTGACATGCATTCCTTCTAAACGGTCAAGAATAATTTTTTGTAATGAAACCGATGAAAATAATTCATAGAGCAATAAAATGAGATAAAAGCCTTTTTCATTCAGCATCATATTTGCATTGAATAACCCTATGCAAAACACCACAGCGCCTAAAATGAGGGCACATCAACTTGCTGTGATAAATGCGGTGTTAGTTTATCAACATATGGGCTCATGATTGTTTTTTATATTGAATATCTATACACCAATAAAAATGAGTAAATCAATTATTTCGTTGAGGCAATGATGGTTTTTAAGTACAGGTTTGGTCGTTGTTAGCCGAAACCATATTATCTGTTGACTGCTATCCGTCTAAAGAGCCACAAAAAATGTAGTCACAATTCTACCTTTAGACGGATTAAACGCTTGGATTAGATCATTAAGCTTAGAGTCTCAAGCCAGATCATTTTTGATTTGCATTAAACGTTCGAAATTTTCAATGCGCTTATCGGTATCGTAAATGTCGCAGGTGAAAATAAACTCATCAACGTCATATTTAGTGAGTAGGTTTTCTAAACCTGTTCGAACAGTTGCATTTGAACCGACTTGTCCCATAGCGTAGAAATTATCAACAGACAGCTTTTCTGCAGCAGACCATAAGCCTTGCATACTGTCGACCGGAGCTTTGAGTTTTAAACTTTGACCACGCATTAAACCTAAAACCCGTTGGTAAGCACTCGTTGCTAGATATTCTGCTTCTTCATCTGTTTCAGCAACAACCGTTGGTACGCCCATAGACACATAAGGTTGATCTAAATATTCGGATGCTTGGAAATTTTCACGATAGAGCTGAATCGCTTGTCCAAGCATGCGTGGTGCGAAATGAGAAGCAAAAGAATAGGGTAGACCTAAACGTGCAGCGAGTTGTGCACTGAATAAACTTGAACCTAGCAGCCATACGGGAACATGTGTATTTTGTCCCGGTGTGGCAATGATGCGCTGGTGAGGTTCAGGTGCTTTGAAGTATTGTAAAATCTCAAGAACATCTTGTGGAAATTGATCTTCGGTTTCCTGACGGCCACGGCGTAGTGCGCGCATGGTGGTTTGGTCAGTACCTGGTGCGCGACCTAAACCGAGTTCAATACGTCCAGGATATAACGTTTCAAGCGTGCCAAATTGTTCAGCGACAACTAAAGGCGCATGGTTGGGCAACATAATCCCACCTGAACCGAGCTTGATAGATTGTGTATTTGCTAAGAGATAACCGAGTAAAACCGCAGTTGCAGAACTTGCGATGCCGTCCATATTGTGGTGTTCGGCTAACCATAGACGTTCATAGCCAAGCTCTTCTGCTCTCTGCGCTAACTGGAGTGCATGTTTGAGCGAAAATTCGATGGTTTTATCATCTCGAACAGGTGCGAGTTCAAGTATTGAAAATTTTGTATCGGCTAGAGTACGCATGTTTTCTCTCAGAGATCTTTATATCGAAATAATACGATATAAAAAGCTGAATGTATATCGAATAAACTCGATATGGTCGTGGGGCGGTGTGAAAAGACAACTTTAGATATATCTAAACTTTTTTATATACAAAAAAAGCACCCGAAGGTGCTGATTTTTTTCATTGAAATATATCGATTAACGTTTACCGTTTTTGTACCAACCTAAGTGACGACCATTGTCTCCACGGTAGCCTCGGTCGTGGTAGCTATAATTATTGGTACGATAGCCACGGTTGTTATAACGACGGTCATAGCGATCATCATAACGACCATTATAACGGTCATCATAGCGACGGTCTTCAGACACTTTTTTACCTAGTGCAGAACCACCAGCTGAACCAAGTGCAGCACCGATATAACCACCGTTTGTGCCGCCCATGTTTTTACCTACGGTATAACCACCTGCGCCACCAAGTGCACCACCGATGATGGCACCATTACGGTCACGTTTGTTTGCCGATGCTGCTGCACCTGCACCGCCACCAATTGCTGAACCAATCATTGCGCCAGTTTGGCCGCCAACTTGGTTACCGATTGCTGCACCAACAACACCACCTAAAGCAGATGTTAATGCAGTATTGGTGCTATTACCTGCATGTGTTGCAGTCATAGTAAGTGCTGAAGCGGCAATTGCTGCACTGAATAGAATTTTATTAATTTTCATTTTTAAACTCCTTACGAAGCATGATGTTTATCTGTTGATATCAATATATGAAAACACATAGCGAATATTTGGAGCGTGATGTGAAATAAAATACGTGTTCCGTTGCTGCAATGTAAATTTTGCACTTTATTTCTACATGATTGATGACTTGGTTGGAGGGAAGGCAAATCTAAATATTTATCAGGAGCAATAAATAAAGTTGTATTTATCATTTGAAAAAAGGCGATACATAAAAAAAGCACCCGAAGGTGCTATTTTCACTATTCAATAAGGACTCACTAATTTTTGAATTAGTGACGACGACGGTAACGTTTTTTGTATTTACGTTCTTGGTGTTTGTCGTAAGCTTTATCTTTAGAGATTTTATTACCTAGAGCTGCACCACCAGCAGCACCTAGTGCAGAGCCGATGTAACCACCGTTTGTACCGCCCATGCTTTTACCAACAGTATAACCTGTACCACCACCTAAAGCACCGCCGATAGCAGATTCTGTACGGTTGCGTTTATTACTTGCTACCGCAGCACCACCAGCACCACCAAGAGCGGCACCAATTGTAGCGCCGGTATTACCGCCCATGTTTTTACCAATTGCAGTACCTGCAACACTACCTAATGCACTAGCTGCAGCAACGCGTGTTGTACTATCTGCATTTGCAGACACAGTGAACATAGAAGCAGTTGCTAGAGTGGCTGTCATTAAAAGAGTATTCAGTTTCATAGTTCACTCCATGTCCTTCATAAACGCGAGGACTTTTCTTAATCATTTCGATGGCAGTAAATGTAACAAAACTATTCGCTATAAATATGGAGAGCTTTCTCTTTATTTGGTGATTTGAGTGTCTAGTTTGTATAAGTTTTATTAATATTGTGAAAAAAATGGTCGAATGCAGAAAATCTGTACGACTTTGTGGAGAAAGGTAGGAGTGATGAAGTTCACACTTTGATATTTAGGTCATTGATAGGCCAAAAAACAATATATATGTCATTTCAGACCCATTATCGGTACACTAGCGCCATTATTTTGAATTTTGGCATATCCGTGAAAGTTTAGCGGTAGAGCCTGTGTATTGAGATTTTTTGAAAAATGAAAGAATCGTTACGTTTACGATTAGATCAGCTCTCTGACCGTCACGAAGAATTAAATGCATTACTCGCAGATGTAGAAGTTATTTCAGACAACAAACGTTTCCGTCAGTTGTCACGTGAGCATAGTGATTTATCTGAAATCACTGAAGTTTGGAAAAAATACCGTCAAGCAGAAGAAGATATTGAGACTGCTGAAGTAATGATGACGGATCCAGATTTTAAAGAGATGGCCGTTGAGGAAATCAAAGAAAATAAAGCTTTGATCGGTCAGCTTGAAGCAGACTTAAATATTCTGATGATTCCAAAAGATCCGAATGATGCGAACTCTGCTTATTTAGAAATTCGTGCCGGAACAGGTGGTGACGAAGCTGCAATTTTCTCTGGTGACTTGTATCGAATGTACAGTAAATATGCTGAATCACAAGGTTGGCGTATTGAAGTGCTGTCTGAAAATGACGGCGAACATGGCGGTTATAAAGAAGTGATTTGCCTCATCAATGGTGAAGGCGTATATGGTCGTTTGAAATTTGAAAGTGGTGCACATCGTGTACAGCGTGTTCCTGCAACAGAGTCACAAGGTCGTGTTCATACTTCGGCATGTACTGTTGCGATTTTGCCGGAAATTGATGTAGACACCAGTGTTGAAATTAATCCTTCAGAATTACGTATTGATACCTATCGTGCATCTGGTGCGGGTGGTCAGCACATTAACAAAACTGACTCTGCTGTACGTATTACCCATATTCCAACGGGTACAGTTGTAGAATGTCAGGACGAACGTTCACAGCATAAAAACAAAGCCAAAGCGATGGCGCTGTTGGTTTCTCGTTTAGAAAATGCCAAACGCGCAGCGGCAGATGCCGCGACGTCTGAAATGCGTCGTGACTTGGTGGGTTCTGGTGACCGTTCTGAGCGTATTCGTACCTATAACTATCCACAAGGTCGTATGACTGATCATCGTATTAACCTAACACTGTATAAGTTGGATGCAGTGATGGAAGGTGATTTGACTGAATTGCTAGATAGTTTGCATCGTGAATATCAAGCCGATCAGTTGGCTTTATTAGCACAGCAGAATGGTGGCTAATGAATATTGCACAGGCTTTGGCCTATCGTGGTGAACCTGAGAGTTATGAACGTCAGGAAAATGCGTGGTTGTTAGAGCATATCACCAAGATTGATTCTTTTGATTTAATCATGAAAAAGGATCAAGAATTAACAGCTGAGCAAGAACAACTCTATGTTGAAAGTCTTGCACGTATTACCGCAGGTGAGCCTTTGGCTTACGTCACAGGTTCTCAGCCATTTTGGACGCTAGACTTAAAAGTGACTAAAGATACTTTGGTGCCACGTCCTGATACGGAAGTACTTGTTGAAACTGTACTGCGTTTAGAACTTCCTGAAGATGCTCGTGTGGTCGATTTAGGAACAGGAACTGGTGCTGTAGCGTTATCATTAGCCAGTGAACGTCCAGATTGGTCAATTGTGGCTTCAGATATTTACGAACCTACATTGGAAGTCGCTGAGTTTAATGCCAAAAAGCATGATCTTGAACATGTGCAGTTTGTCTTAGGTTCTTGGTTGAAACCCTTTGGTCGTGCTTTCTTTGATGTAATTGTGTCAAATCCGCCGTATATCGATGCTGATGATGTACACATGAAGGATTTGGCAACAGAGCCTGAACGTGCTTTGGTTGCAGATAATCATGGGCTTGCTGATCTTGAACAAATCATTCTTCAAGCCAAAAAACATTTAACCGTGAATGGTTGGGTGGTGCTCGAACATGGTTATGACCAAGGGGAAGCAGTCAGACATTTGTTCTTACAAGCTGGGTATCGAAATGTTCGGACTGTAAAAGATTATGGTGGCAATGACCGTGTCAGTTTAGGCCAGTGGCAACACTGATTTGGTGTTAGAGAAATAGTCAAAAATAAAGCGCATTGAATGCGCTTTATTTTATTTTTTTTTCAATTCACATGTGAATATTTGCATGTGTGCATTTGCAAGTGTGGAAAAATACGTTACTTCACCACATCACGCCAACGCAATAGGTATTGTTCTAGATATTTCATCAGGCTATCGGTGATTTTCCCTAAGAGCGCCAATAGAATAATGGCAATAATTACGATATCTGGACGTGAGGTTTCACGACCATCACTGAGCAAATAGCCAATACCTTGCGTGGCTGCAATCAACTCTGCTGCAATCATAAACATCCACGCCAAACTTAAACTATTGCGTAAGCCTGTAAGTATACCCGGTGATGCTGCAGGTAAAATAATCTCACGAATCTGCCTGAAATATTTCAAACGATAAACTTGTGCAACTTCAATGAGTTTTCGGTCTACACCTTGAATCGCTGCAACGGTATTGGTATAGGTCGAGAAAAAAGCACCTATGGCAATGAGGGTGATTTTTGAAGATTCATCAATACCTAACCATAAGAGCAGTAAGGGAATCCACGCCAAACTGGGGATAGATTTAATTGCTGAAAATGTAGGTTCCAAAAATGCTTCGGCTTGTTTGTTCAAACCGACCAAGAGTGCAAAAATCAGAGCAAGTCCGCTACCAATAAAAAAGCCTAAAAATACCCGCCAAGTACTGGTCCAGATATGCTGCCAAAGTTCACCTTCAGATAACTCTATAAATGACTGCCAAAGACTACTCGGAGCAGGGAGTAGATACGGTTCGATAACACCATTTTTGACCAAGATTTCACATAGCAGCAACAAAACCACAGGTAGAGCAAGACCTTTTAAAATCAAGATCAACTTGGGTTTTATATGGTTTGATGAATCGGAAGCGGTCGAAACCGCTGTATCGACTTTGGGTTGAGTCACTGATAATGACATGTTATTTCACAACCTTTTTCGCATAACGTGCATCAAAAAGATGGTCAATGACTTGATTGACATTGGTACCTTTACGAACTAAATCTTCCTCAGTCAAAATCGTGCCAGATTTCTTTAAGGCCGCAATGTGTTTAGCTGTTGGGATATTTTGCTCAAAGTTGGTACGACTTAACTGGAGCTTGGCAACAGCCAATGGAAGCTTAGACTCACGTGCCAATAATTCGGCTAATTTATCTGGATTGGCTTTGGCCCATTGTCGTGCTTGTTCATAGGCTTTAATCACAGCTTCAACGGCTTCAGGACTTTGCTGGCTAAATTGTTGTTTGGTACTTA
Source organism: Acinetobacter sp. CFCC 11171 (assembly GCF_003268405.1). Lineage (NCBI taxonomy): Bacteria > Pseudomonadati > Pseudomonadota > Gammaproteobacteria > Moraxellales > Moraxellaceae > Acinetobacter > Acinetobacter sp. CFCC 11171. The sequence goes on from NZ_LQXP01000005.1 coordinate 131,162, forward strand.
AAACACTATAGCTGTTAAAACCCACATTTCTATACAGCAAACGTGCGCCTGATTGTACTTGTGCAGATGCCATGAGTGGATCTAATCCCGCCCATGCATCGACTTGACCACGTTCTAAAGCTGTTTTTCCATCAGGATGTTGTAAATGTACCAATTGCACATCACCTTTATTGAGGCCGACTGTTTCCAAAGACTGCAAAGTAAACATGAATGGATCGGTTCCTTTGGTCGCCGCAATTTTTTTGCCTTTAAGCTCTTTCAGGCTTTTAATCGGAGAGTTTTTTGCCACAAGTAATGCCGTCCATTCAGGCTGTGACTGGATGTATACGGTTTTAATCGGACTGCCATTGGCACGACTCAAAACGGCTGCAAGTCCTGCCGTTGAGGCAAAATCCACACTGCCACTATTGAGATATTCAAGTGAGCGATTACTACCTTGGCTAAAGACCCATTTAATTTGTGTTTTGGGTAATGCTTTTTCTAAGAGTTTTTGTTCCTTCACCACTAAACTGGTCGGTGCATAGTAGGCATAATCCAGTTTAAGTGTCGAAGGAATAGCAGCAAAGATAGAGCTACTGAATAGGCTGAATGTCAGCGTAGAAAAAATTAGTTTTGAGCTTTTAAATAGGGAAGTCATATCGTTCACAATCAAGTGTTGAATTATGAGCACATAGATACGACGGAAATATTTCAGAAACAAAACAGAATAAATGCTAAGAATAATAGAAATCGAGATAAGCGTATAAATCAAATATAGGTATTTGATTTAAAATGCTTTATTGGATTTAATTGTGATGAAATTTCGTTATATAAATTAATGTGTAAACTTGCATGAAAAATGCTTAGATATTTTAGTGTAATGAATATTCAAAAATTATAGTGAATTACAGACTTAAAATAACTTTTCCAATAAAAAAGCAGCTCTCGCTGCTTTTTTATATGTGATCAATACTTACATTGGGTAATCTTGTAAGCTATCGAAAACTTCAACTTGTTCTAAAGCTGCTGTTTCTACTGCAAGACAGTAAGCAATAATTTTTGCAGTTGCACTCACTAAATTTTCATCTTTTAGATTTGCACCTGCTTGAATTGCTTCAATGTCATCCGCTTGAATATCCAGCGCATGAGCAACTTCAACTGCATTTTCAGTGCTAAAAAATTGTGAGATTAAATTTTGCAAATCGATATCTGCGACAGTTTTAAGCTGTTCATGAAACAGGTCATCAATTGCGTCAATCTGAGTGAAAAGAGAATCTGAAAAGTTTTGAACAAGTTGTTGTTCAAGAACATCAATCATCTTAAGCATAGGAAAGCCTTTCAAGGAGATGCAGGAGAATTGGAAAATAAATAAGCAAATCGCTTTAAATTGAGTGAAAAATAACCTAATTAGACTAAAGTAGCAATCACTCAAGGATGAATGGTCAGTCTATTTATTGAATGTTTTTAAGTTATTGATTTTCTATTCATTAGATGAATATTCAATTTATAAATAGTGAATATCAAATTTTAGGCCTTGAATTCAGGCGCATTATTTTGTCGATATGCACCAGGACTGACACCTGTCCATTTTTTAAAAGCCCGATGAAAAGCACTCGGATCATGAAAATTCAGTTCTTCACTGATATCTTGCAAGCTTTTATCGGTATGGGTTAAAAAATCGATGGCGGTATCTCGTCGGATATCATTTTTGAGTTGTTGATAACTCACACCTTCACTTTTAAGACGGCGATGCATTGTGGCTTCCGACATATTCATTTTGACCGCCAACTCATAAAACTCTAACCATTCGGCAGGAGGAACGTCTAACAGTTGTTTACGAATTTGGCTGCTGAGCGCATACGGGTTTTTAAAGCGTACCAAAAGGTTTTCAGGTGTTTGTTGTAAGAATTGATACCACGAACGTGTGTCTTGTTTGATTGGTAGACTTAAATAACTGGCATCGAGCTGTATATAGTTTTGACTGGCTTGGTAATGAATATTTTCACAGAAGCGGACTTTATAGTCGTGATCATCAATAGGTGCATCGCATTTAAATTGGATTTGGTTTAATAAAATCCGTTGTCCACTCAACCAGCACAGTAGCGTATGGATGAGCATCAAATATGTTGCATAGCTGAACATGCGTTTAGGCGCTTGTTGGTCATAGATCACGATATAAGCAAAGTGATCTTCAATGGTTAAATCACTATGCAAGTCATCTAAAACCAGATTTAAAAATTGTAGGATTTGCTTGAGTGCATCCCCCAAGGTGCTGTTATGCATGACCATTTTCGACAGTAGCTTAAAACTGCCACGTCGCATGGCATGCCGATCCATGCCAAAAAATTCATCATCCATCACATCTGCAAGATGAGTCCATAAAGCCGCATATTGTGAAACGGAAACTCTGGTCTTACTTGATAGCAGTAACTCTGAGGGTATACCAGACTTTTGTAAAATAGAAGAAATATCAAAGTGCTTTTTTTGCGCATCGTGTAATGCTTCATGCACCAAGTCGATAGAAATCGTCCCTTTACTGTATTCGAGTCCATGCTTCGGCATATGTGCGGATAGGTCCTTGTTCAGAATTGTCCAAATACATCAGTAAAGATGCAACATTTGGAAATTGTACTGAATAAATTCTCTGTTTACTCTGCATCTTAAGTCGAATTTAAAACAAGATATCGTAAATAGGGAAATGCTATGGACATTAAAGGAAAAGTTTTTGTTGTGACAGGTGGTGCATCAGGACTAGGCGCTGCGACAGCAACACATCTGATTGGCCTGGGCGCAAAAGTGATTATTGTGGATATGAATCATGAGCATGGCGAAGCAATGCAACGTCAACTGGGTGATCATGCCAAATTTGTTCAATTGGATGTTACCGATGAACAAGCGGTCGGCGCTTTCTTTGCACAAGTTGAAGCGGAATTTGGTCAACTTAATGGCTTAGTGAACTGCGCAGGTATCGCACCCTCTGCAAAAGTTTTAGGTCGTGACGGATTACATGATTTGGCGATGTTCCAAAAAGTATTAAATATAAATGTTTCAGGTACATTCAATATGCTGCGCTATGCGGCACAACTGATTGCTAAATATGAATTAAAAGAGGGTGAAGAAGAGCGTGGCGTGATTGTGAATACGGCGTCGGTTGCGGCTTTTGATGGTCAAATTGGTCAGTCGGCTTATGCAGCATCAAAAGGGGCGGTGGTTGCAATGACATTACCTCTTGCGCGTGAGCTTGCACGTGAATCGATTCGTGTGATGACCATTGCTCCGGGTATTATGGAAACGCCGATGCTCAAAGGCTTAGCACAAAATGTACAAGATGCTTTGGGGCAAATGGTGCCTTTCCCACCACGCTTAGCAAAACCACAAGAGTTTGCAAAATTAGTGACGCATATTTTTGAAAATGCCTATCTCAATGGAGAAGTGATACGTCTTGATGGCGCGATCCGTATGCAGCCTAAATAGTTATTTATTAAAACTGCTTATTCAGGATTCTACGACGGAGTCTGATCGAGAATAACTTCGTTGACAGTAGTTCATCGCGTTACTTTTGTTTCGGCAAAAGTAACCAAAACCATTGTCATTTGCAAAATTTGTCATCAAGCATTTATTGATTTATAGGTCGCAGAATCATTAGAGATTAATGGCGTCTTGCCTTAGACAGTTGCAAATGACGTCGTCGTGTATCCAACTTTGCTTTATACAGCCAAAGTATTTTTAATTCCGCAGTTATCCAAAATTTAAAGCTATACGCGCTATAAAAGATTTAGAAAAGGAAGTCTCATGATTTTAAATGATGAACAAAAAATGGTTCAGGACATGATGCGAAGCTATTCGCAAGAAAAACTGAAACCGACTGCTGCAGAGCGTGATAAAACGGCGTCATTTCCTGCACAAGAACTTAAGGAACTTGGTGAACTGGGTGCTTTAGGCATGACGGTTTCGGATGAATGGGGTGGTGCAGGTTTAGACTATGTGTCTTTGGTTGTTGCCTTAGAAGAAATTGCTGCGGGCGATGGTGCGATTTCCACAATTGTTAGCGTACAAAATTCACTGCCATGTGGCATTACGCAGCGTTATGGTACAGAAGCACAAAAAGAAAAATACTTAAAAAAATTAGCCACTGGCGAATGGTTAGGTTGTTTTTGCCTAACAGAACCACAAGTGGGTTCAGATGCGAGTGCATTGGAATGTAAAGCGGAGCGTGATGGTGATGAGTGGGTGTTAAATGGCACCAAGCAATTTATTACCACAGGAAAACATGCCCAAGTAGCCTTGGTTTTTGCGGTAACGGATAAATCTGCTGGTAAAAAAGGGATTTCGTGCTTTTTAGTACCGACGGATGCACCTGGTTATATCGTATCGCGATTAGAAGACAAAATGGGTCAGCATTGTTCCGATACAGCAACTATAGTTTTAGATGACTGTCGTATTCCTGCCGATAGTCTTTTAGGCCAAGAGGGTGAAGGCTATAAAATTGCCTTATCAAACCTAGAGTCAGGTCGAATTGGCATTGCAGCGCAGTCTGTGGGTATGGCACGAGCAGCATTAGATGCAGCCGTTGAATATGCCAATGAACGAAAGGCATTTGGGGTGGAGATTGTTCAGCATCAAGCCGTGGCATTTCACCTCGCGGATATGGCCACCCAAATTGAGGCAGCACGTCAATTAATCTTCCATGCAGCGACGTTAAAAGATGCAGGTTTTCCATGCTTAAAAGAAGCCTCGATGGCGAAACTTTTTGCATCGACGATGGCTGAACGGGTGTGTTCAGATGCCATTCAAATCCATGGAGGCTACGGTTATGTATCTGATTTTCCAGTAGAACGAATTTATCGTGATGTGCGTGTCAGTCAAATCTATGAAGGTGCATCGGACATTCAGCGGCTGGTGATTGCACGTGAAGTCACCAAAGGGTGAAAGGTTAAAAAATAGACTTTAGTCGATGTTCAAACCCTGCAATGGCGTTGATGGTTATGGAAATTGCAGGGCACATCCAAACATGGTTATCTAGGTATAGACAGTCTAAGAATAGGTAATTTACGAATAGATTGTCGAAGAGTATAAGTTTCAAAACTAAAAAACCGACATTGCAATCGGTGTATAGAAAAGCAGTAAAAGCGGATGTGGCAAAGGAATCGTCACTAGTACGCAGCGGTACAACAACAAGATCAATAAACCTCAAAGTCTTGCACTTTGAGTCATAGAGAACAGGATAGGAATTGTCGTCATGAAGACACTAGAACAAGCATATCGTGATTTTAATTTTGAAAAAATGGTTGCAGAACAATTGGTCGGTACGCCAAGTTCAATCAATGCTTATGATGAATGTTGTGGGCGCTATGTTGGGCAAAATCGAACTGCACTGATCTGGGAAGGTAAAAATGGTGAATCTGAACAATGGACTTTTGAGCAATTAGATTTAGCTTCTGCACAATTGGCAAATTATTATCAGCGCATTGGGCTAAAAGCAGGTGATTGCATTGCAGGCCTATTACCCCGTACTGCAGAGTTATTGATCACCGTATTGGCAACATGGCGTATAGGGGCAATTTATCAGCCTTTGTTTACGGCATTTGAGTCCAAAGCGATTGAGCATCGGGTGCAAACTGCAAGAACAAAGCTGATTGTAACCAACACTGAGCAACGATCAAAACTCAATCATATTGATTTACCACATATTTTAACCGTGCATGCCGATCAAGCAATTCAGACAGATCCTGACTTTTGGTCAGAGCTGCAACTTCATGACACCACATATAACTCAGTACCACGTTCATTTGACGATGAATTTTTAATGATGTTTACATCGGGAACGACCGGTTTGGCCAAGTCTGTACCTGTGCCACACAAAGCGTTATTGGCATTTAAAGGGTATATGACACATGCGGTTGATTTGCGTGATGAAGATTCATTTTGGAATTTGGCAGATCCGGGTTGGGCTTATGGTTTGTACTATGGAATTGCAGGGCCATTAAGTTTAGGACACAGCATTATTATGGATGAACGTGCTTTTAGTGTTGATCATGCACTTCAAGTCATCAAAAAATATAAAGTCAGTAATTTGACCGGTTCACCAACGGCATTTCGTATGTTCTTTGGTTTTAAAGAAAAATTTGATGAATCCCTAAAATCACATTTACGGGTTGTGAGTAGTGCAGGAGAGCCACTAACGCCCGAAGTGATTCAATGGTTTAATCACGATTTAAACGTCAATATTTATGACCAATATGGGCAAACAGAACTCGGTATGGTGATTGCAAATCATCATGCTTTAGAACACTACAAAAAAGTGGGTTCAGCCGGTTTTGCTATACCGGGCCATCGTTTCGCGGTGCTTAATAAAGACTATCAAGAAATTGAACGTGGTGGCATTGGAACATTGGCATTAGACTGGTCGCAATCTCCACTCATGTGGTTCACAGGCTATGGTGGCAATAACCGTAAAGCCTTTGTCGGGAACTACTATTTAACCGGTGATACCGTTCGTTTAAACGAAGAAGGCGGCATTGATTTTGTAGGTCGTGCAGACGATGTCATTACAACGTCAGGCTATCGTGTAGGGCCTTTCGATGTGGAAAGCACATTATTAGAATGTGAAGAGGTTTTAGAGTCGGCAGTTGTTGGTAAGCCTGATCCTGAGCGAACTGAATTGGTCAAAGCTTTTGTGGTATTGAAACCACAATATCAAGCAAGTTCAGAACTCATGGATAAGCTACAAGCCTATGTAAGATCTCGTTTATCCAAGCATGCTTATCCAAAAGAAATTGAATTTGTGGATGGGTTGCCTAAAACATCGAGTGGAAAAATCCAACGTAACTTATTAAAGCAACAAGAAGTGGCCAAAGCGCAATTAATTCAAAAGGTCAGTTGAATCAATTTATATACGCAAGAAAGGCTGCTTGATGCAGCCTTTTTGAAATTGATATTTGTGCTGGTGAAACCATTCATTCGAGATCATATATGCACTTGACTAACTATGGGACAATCCAAATTAACCTAAAATTAAAGCATTCATTCAAATCAATAAAATCATTTATTTTAAGTTCAGGGTATTATGTTCAGTATCAAGTTCTTGAGTTTTACCCGTTAAATTGCCCTTCAAAACTTTGAATAAATGGGTGACTTTATTGTCTTTGACATTCCAGAATTCTGCACTAATAGCATTAGCTATCAAAACGCGAACAGTAGGATCAGTCTTGCCATCGAACCAGTTTTCTGCCCAAGGATTCCATAATTTATCGATTAGGGCCGCATCTGTACTGATTTCTCCATGAGCACTAATTGATACATAAATATCGTCTGAAGGTTTAGCGAATGCTAATCCAAGATGATTACGACCTGCATTGACTGCCTCTACAAGGTCATTGTTTTCTTTCATCAGAAAATAGATATTTTCATGCTCATTCATCTTATCAGAATTAAGCATGGTCATGGGTTGAGAATGAATTTCTTGCTTGTCAGTGACATAGCTAATCATGGTGAAACGCACGTCTTTAATGAGTTTCCATAATTTTTGTCGCTGATCTTGTTCAATGTATTCTTGTGACATTTTTATTCTCCACTTTTAAGTAATCACTTTGGGGTAAAGGGGTAAATATGACTGAGCACAAAGTATTTGAATAATGTGTGTTAGCTCATAAGTTTATCGAACATATTATGTCAGCAATTTAATTCTCACTGAATTCATACATATACCTACGGATTAAATCTCTTTGCATACATAAACGCTTAAAATGTCTTGAATTAAGTTTTATTTTTTGAGGCTAAGGTAGAAAAGAATCATTAAAATGAACCTAATGTAAGCAGCTCTAGTACAACTAAATATGTTTAAAAATATAACTATATTA